>CAJOPK010000023.1 GCA_905236255.1 uncultured Selenomonadaceae bacterium
CCCCTGTTTGTCAAGGTTTTTTTTCAAATTTTAATCTAATCTTAATGTAGGATTGTCAAACATATGTTACAAAAAAGTTTGGAGAAATTCATTCGGGGATTTATACCCAAAAGGACGCATGGGAATGTCATTGGAATCTAAATTTCTTTGAGGTGCAAAGTCAACTTTTAACGGCTTGTTTTTTTTGCAAAAAATTCTTATAATTACTTCGTATGGGCAACAGTTGAGTTTTTGCGGAGGTATTTCTTTAAATGACCGACAAACTTTCAAAGAAAATAAGATTTGCGCTTTACTTGAAAAATAATGAAGAAGTTCGTACAAAAGATGATTTTAAAGAGTTTTTCGGCATGACCGAAATTATCGGTTATCTGCTTGACGGAAGACTTTTGATTTGGATGCGCGATCACGGTTATCCGAAAGAAAAATGTGAAGAAGTCGAACGGCTTGCAAAAATTTGCAGAACCGGCGACGAACTTTTGAAAATTTTTAAAGCCGACAAATTCAAAATTGAGGACGACGAAAAAAAACATACGCGCAGAGTAATAACCGAACTCGGCAGAATTTTTGAACTCGACGAAAACGAATTTGATGAAGAAGAACTTCAAAAGATCGAAAATATCCGATACATAAAAGAATCTTACGACAAAGAACGCGTTTTGAATAAAATTGCGGCATTTGAAGATGAGGCGGAAGAGGAAGAAATTCTGCAATACATAAATCAAATTGTCCAAACTCAAGCCGAATTAAATGAAGTCATAAATCGTCTTAAAACACAGAAAAAATACGGCAAAGCAAAAGTTGTTTACCTGCTTAATCAGGTTCAACCTTACGAATTGCGGGAAGATGACGTTTTCGATACGCAAATTCGTTTCGTCGGAATAGATCGGCAGGCCGTTGAGGAGAAAACCAAAATCGTCATAAAGCAAATGCGCGACGGTGAATTGCAAATTGTGCCGGAGTATCAAATAGAAAATTTCCGCAAAAAGCCGGAAAACAGAAACAAGTTCGGCAATTTAAAGATAATCACAAGAAAACGCAAAGGTATCACGGATTATGAAAATGTTGAAATTGACGTACCGAAAATAAAAATTTCCTCCGAAATCGGCGGCGAATACGATACCGGCATTGACATTGCGGCTGAAAAGCTTATGCTGTATCTGGATGCCGGACTTCCGTTGATTTACATTGATACTTTTGAAGAGGACAAAGCCGACGAAATTATAAATCGCGTTGCCGTCGAGCGCGACATTTACGAATGGAACGGGGCGGAAGGGCTTTTCATTCGCAACGGCTCCGGCGAAAGATTTATAAATTTTGACAATCGAATTTCACTGAAGGAAACTTTGCAAAACTTTGTCGATGATGTAAGAAGCGTTCAATACGGCGCAACGGGAAGATGTCAGCTTAACAATTCGGTTTTGATTTTGAAGGATTCGGGGAAAAATTTTGACGATGAAGAAATTGTCGCTCTCATAAAATATCTTGCCCAACTTATTTATTCCGGGCAACTTGAAGATTGCACGATCATAATTGTTTCTTCAACCTTAAATATTCCCCGCCCCCTGGAACATTATTTGACGATTTTGCAAATCGAGAAATTGAGGGAAGGCGAAATTACGACGCTGATAAAAGATTTTTGCGACAGGCACGGCACAAATCAACCTTCCGAAATTTTGATGAAGAAACTTGTAATCGCCTTCAAAGGCATGAGCGAATATGACATAATCAATATACTTTCGCTCGCACTTGCCGGAGAAAACGACTTGACCTTTTCCGATCTTGACTTGATAATCGAAAACAAAAAGCAACTCATACGCAAGACCAATATTTTGGAAATGGTTGAATGTGAGGAAAAAGAGGACGATATAGGCGGACTTGAAAATTTGAAAGAATGGCTGAAGAAAAAAGAAAATACCTTCCGGCATATTGACGAGGCTATTCGTTGCGGGGTAAAAATTCCGAGAGGCATTTTGATTGTCGGGATGCCGGGTTGCGGAAAAACTTTGACGGCAAAGGCAACTTCCGCAATTTTCGGACTGCCGCTCCTGAAAATGGACATGGGCAAGATTTTGGGCAAATACGTCGGCGAATCGGAAAAAAATATGCACCGGGCAACGAAACTTGCCGAACTGACCGCGCCCTGCGTGTTGTGGATTGACGAACTTGAAAAGGCTTTTGCCGGAACCGGCGGCGACGGCGGCGGGGAAGTTACCGCAAGACTTTTGGGTTCTTTCCTTACATGGATGCAGGAAAAAACTTCACCGGTCTTTGTTGTCGCAACAGCCAACAGCGTTGACAGACTTCCGCCGGAACTTTTGCGAAAGGGAAGGTTTGACGAAATTTTTTACGTCGGTATTCCCAACGCCGAAGAGCGGAAGGATATTTTCAATATCCACATGGACAAAATTCGGTACAACGAGAATTTTGAGTGGAGCGTTTCCGATGAAGAGGATGCCGAAGCCAAAATGGAAATTTTGGTAAAAAGTACGTTGGGCTGCAGCGGGGCGGATATTGCCGGGATCGTGTCCGATGCCGTCGAAAGATCTTTTTCGGAATTTATCGACAAGAACAAATATTCCGGCGGCAAAAATCAAAATTCCGGCGAAGAAAAAAGCAAGCCCGTATTTAATCCGGACATTGTTCAAAAAGTTGTCGACGATTCCGGGCAAATGTCCGCCTTCAATCAGCTGAAAAGGATTTTCGCAAATTACAAGCGAAAAAATTTCAAAAATGCGTCGAAAACGGATTCGCGGGATATTTTTTACTGGATAAGTCTGCGTGCCGGATATATTGCGACGACTCCGAAAAGAGTTTTCAATTTTGCAAACAACGTCAAAAAATTTTTCCGTGAAGTTTTGATGAATCGCATGGTTAAAAACGTGACAAAATTGGACAGAAAAATTGAACATTATGAAAGAAAAATCAAAGAGTGGGACGAACAGGATAATAAAATCAAAGAAGAAAATCTTCCGGCACTTCCGTTGCACTTCAGATTTTGCCGGAAAGTCGTGAGAGTATTTTTGCCGAAATTGAAAAAGAGGATTGAATATCGGAAGAAAAAAATTTCCGCCGCCAATGAAAAAGAGGTGCAAAATGAAAAAATTTGATGATTCCGGAATTGAATTTGAAACGGAAAAAATTGACGATCTCCTGCATGAATTTTTGACTGAATATGCGGCGAAAGATGATTCGATGACCGACGAAGATTTTTTGAAAAAAATGTTTAAAAATCTGCTCCCCAATTTTTCCGACAAAAAAATAAATTCGATGTGTAAAGAAATTATTGCCGCCAACGATCAAATGAATGATTTTTTGAAGGAATCCGCAACCGAGCCCGGCTATTCAAATGCCACTCAAAATTGGTTTCACGAAAAAATCAAAACTTCAATCGATGACGGCGACGAAAATTTTTTGAACAACATTTATATGGAGAATGAAGTTTTGAACACCGTAAACAATCAAGCCGCCAAAATGTCAGGCGATTTTCACAAAATCGGGCATATTCACAATCCCGGAAATACCGGCGGCACTTCACCGGATTCCCGAATTTCCGGGCAGATTGTGAAAGCCGAAAAAACCGAATCTTCACCGAAAGCAAGCGCAAATGTTCACCGGGCAGCCATTGATGCCGGCGTGAAAAGATCCCTGATGACTCAATATAAGAAAATTATGCAACTTGATTTTGCAAATTTGAATTTTCGCGCCGATATTTCAAGTGTTGCGGCAAATTTGAGCAGAAATGCCGCAATGACCGGAATTTGCGGAATGATGTTGACTTCCGGATTGTCGGTACTTTTTAAAAGCGGTGTTGCAAAAAGAAATTTGACAAAACTTGTGATAAAAACCGGAACGATCGACGGCTTGAGAGTAGCTGTTGCCGGTGCATTGAGAGCCGGAGCCGAAAAAAGATTGATTCCCCTTTTGACCCGGACAACTCCCATGATTACTTTTACCGCCATCGCCTTGATTGCCGTCGAAAGTTCAAAAACCATTATTGAATATGTCAACGGCGAAGTTAAATGTTTGGAAGCCTTGAATCAGGTCAGCAAGGTTTCGGCCTCCGCAATTTGCGCCGTCACCTTCAGCATAAAGGGCGCACTTGTCGGAGCCGCCGCCTTTGCCGCCGTACCGGTTGCCGCGCCGGCTGTGGGTGCTTTTATCGGTGAACTTGTCGGGTCGATTGCAGGATACGAGATCGGAAGAATTTCTTACGCAAATTTGAAAAGTCTGCTGATGACGACGAAAAATATTTTGACGGCGAATTACGGATTTTTGGATATATTGGAATCGGAAACGGTTACATTAAAAAATAAGGTTAATTCTTTCGCCCGCCAAAAATAAATTGTCTTTGCGGAGAACATCTCTCGGTTAATCGAACAACCGAAACGCCTGACCGATACAAATTCCGCCGTCGTTGGGCGGAATTGTCTTGTTCCTCAAAACTTTTAAACCGCGCTTTTGTAAATTTTCAATCGTCAATCCGGCAAGCAAAGAATTTTGAAAAACGCCGCCGCCCAATGCGACGGTTTTTATATTTTCAATCCGGGAAATTTTTTCGCAGGCATTTGCAATCATTCCGGCAAGTCCGGCGTGAAAAAATCTTGCAAGTTTGTAAATATTTTCGCCGTTCAACCTGTCGATTAAAATTTTTTCAAAGAGTTTGTCGGTCGGCAAAATCAAATCTTCACCGATCTCAAAATCAAAATTCCCGGCAAGATTTCCGGCAAAATTTTCGGCGACCGTCTGCAATTTCATCGCAGCCTCTCCTTCATAAGTCGAATTTTTGCAAATTCCCAAAATCGCACTTACCGCATCAAAAATTCTTCCGCAGCTTGTCGAATCGATACAATTCAAATTTTTCTTCAACAAAAAAAGTTGCCCGGAAATTTCGGCGGGAGTCGCAAGATTTAACTTTTCGGAAATCGAACGAATATCCGGAAAATTTTTCATCAGAGAAAGTGCAATTCGCCAACCTTCGCGAGAAGATTTATCGCCGCCGGCTTGAGAAAATTTTGAAATGTGACCGACCCGCCGGTAATTTTTTGAATCACAAACAAAAATTTCTCCGCCCCAAATTGTTCCGTCGTCACCGTAACCGGTACCGTCAAAAGAAATTCCGACAACTTCTCCGAAAAAATTATTTTCGGCAAGCACCGTCAAAATATGTGCGTAATGGTGCTGAATTTTTACGACCGGCAAATTCAGACTTTCCGCAAATTCCGTCGTGTGATAGCGCGGGTGAAAATCACAGGCGACAACTTCCGGCTCAATTTCAAGCAAATCCTTCATTCGATTTATTGAATTTTTCAAAACTTCAACCGTCCGCAAATCCGTCATATCGCCGATGTAGGGCGAGGCATAAAGCAAATTGTTTTTTGCAAGGCAAAAAGTATTTTTGAGTTCGCCGCCGACGGCAAGAATATTTTTCCCGGATTTTGCATTTACGAAAATCGGCAGGGGAGCATATCCCCGACTTCTGCGAATCATTGAAAGTTCGCCGGCAAAGAAATCGGTTACGCTGTCATCCGCGCGAAGCAAAATTTTTCGATTATGTGAAATTATCGCGTCACAAAAATCTCCAAAATTTTTTTGAGCGTCCTCATCTTCAATCGAAATGGGAACTCCGGAAGGATTGCCGCTGGTCATTACAAGCGCGTCCGGAAAATTTTCGATTTCGTCCGGATAATCGAACAGGAGCAAATGCAGGGGAGTATACGGCAAAAATGTACCCAATTTGTTAATTTCGGGCGCAACATTTCCGGCAATTTTGCCGCCGGATTTTTTCGGCAAAAGTACAATCGGCTTTTGCGGACTTTCCAAAATTTTATAAACTTCCGGCGAAAAATCACATTCGTTTTTGAGTGCGTCAATATTCCGGAACATCACCGCAAAAGGTTTTGTCGGACGGATTTTGTTTTTCCGGAGCCTTTCGACTGCCGAAAAATTTTTGGCATCGCAAGCCAAATGAAAACCGCCTATACCTTTAACCGCGACAATCCCGCCGCCGGCAAGAATTTTCCGGGCAAATTTTATCGCCGCCGCCCCGCGAATATTTTTCCCGAAAATATAAACTTCCGGCCCGCAATCGTTACAGCAGACGGGCTGAGCATCATACCTGCGCGAAATCGGATTGTGATATTCTTCGGAACATTTTTCGCACATGGGAAAATCCCCCATGCTCGTCCTTTCTCTGTCGTAAGGCATATTTTTTAAAATCGTCAGACGCGGCCCGCAAGCCGTGCAATTTATGAACGGGTGCAAATATCTGCGATCGTTCGGATTGAAAAGCTCCTCCCGGCATTTTTCGCAAATTGCAATATCCGGCGAAACAAAAATATCTCCGGTTTCATGTTTGCTTTCGACAATTTCAAAGCCGGAAAATTTTTTCTCAAATTCAATCTCGGTCACGTCAATTTTTAAAATTGCGGAACGCGCCGGAGCTTTTTTCGGAATTGCGTCAACAAAATTTTTCAAAATTTTACTTTCGCCGGCGGCAAAAATTTCGACGTAAGAGCCTTTATTTGCGACATTTCCCGAAATTTTAAATTTGTCGGCAAGATTTTTGATAAAGGGACGAAATCCCACGCCCTGAACAATTCCGAAAATTTTAATGTCAAACTCTTTCATTTTATTTCCCCAAAATTTTAAATCGATTTACTCGGCGGCGAAAATTTCAAATTCCGCCCTGCAACTTAAAATCTTCCCGGAATTATTATTTCCTTCGATTGAAAAACTTTTCAAGACGGCAAGCCGATCCCCGTCCGAAATTTCCCTGACAAAATTCGTCAAAGATATGTAATCCGACTCAATTTGAATCGAAATTTTTTGACCGACGACCTTTGTATTTTCAATATCTTCAATTTCTTCAATTTCGCCGACGTTTACGGAAATTATATCGACTTTTTCATTTTTTGCAATTTGATAAATCTCCGCCAAAAAAATATCGGAAGAAATTGAAGGCGGCATAAATTTTCGTGCCTCGTCCAATTTTTCCGCCGAAATATTTATCGATTCGGAAAGATTTTTGTTTACTGCGACAAATTTTTCAATTTCGCGAATTGTCTTTTGATTTTTCAAAATTTCCGTCCGCATATTTAAAATTTCGCTTTCGCCCGGACTTATCGTCAAAATTTGAATCATTGCCGAAACAAACAGACAAAATGCGACGGTTGCGGCAAGAATGATTTTCCCCCTGTGCATAATTTTCTCCGAAAAAAATGGAGTGTCACCCGGACACTCCGCAAAAATTTTCACAAAACATTATTCAGCCGTGAACGGCAAAAGTGCAATATTGCGTGCGCGTTTGATCGCAACGGTAACCTGACGCTGATGTTTGGCGCAATTACCGGAAATGCGGCGCGGAAGAATCTTGCCGCGTTCGGTCGTGAAACGACGAAGGCGCGCAACGTCTTTATAATCTATATGTTCGATCTTGTCCATGCAAAAGGCGCAAACCTTTTTGCGCGGGCGTCTGCCTCTTTCTCTGCGCATTGTCAACCCTCCCAAAATTCAATCAAAACGGAACATCATCTTCGGAAATCGGCTCGCCGACAAAATTATCGTTATGCCGGACACGGGAAGTATTTTCCTCAAAATTCGGTGCCGGCGGAGCATTGTTGTAAGCCGGACGATCGCCGCCTTCGGAATCGCGTTTGTTGCCGCCGAATTCGATATTTTCAACCTGAATTTCCATTCCCGTGCGTTTAGTGCCGTCCTGCGCGTCGTAAGAATAATTCTGCATACGACCCTCGACAACCACGCGGGTACCTTTTGTAAGGTAACGCCCGCAAAATTCCGCCGTCTTATCCCATGCGGTCATGTTGAAAAAATCAACGTCCGGCTGGGAAGAGTCCTGACTTTTAAAACGACGCTGAACGGCAATTCCGAGACGCGCAACGGCTTTTCCGCTCTGCGTGTAACGGATTTCCGGATCGCGAGTCAAATTTCCCGAAATAATAACCTTGTTCATCTTAAGCCTCTTTCTCTTCGGAACGCACAATCATGTGACGAATGACTTCGTCCGTAATTTTCATTACGCGCGAACATTCCTTGATGCAGGCGGGTTCGCATTTGACGTAGAAAATCGTGTAAACGCCGTCAACTTCGTCTTTGATCTCGTAAGCCAGACGCTTTTTGCCCCAACGATCTTCTTTTTCGATTGTACCGCCGTTTGCTTGGATGAGCTTGGAGAATTTCTCGATAACCGCATTGACCGCATCTTCTTCAAGCGGGCGAACAATGAAAATAATTTCGTACTTTCTCATTCAAAACACCTCCTCTTTGGTCTTCGACCCGGTTTCTCTCCGGGCAGGGAAGTTTTAATAAACTGCCGGACGCGGATTATAGCATTAAATTTTTGGTTCGGCAAGAAAAAATTTTGGAGCATATCCCACAGGTATGGGATTAATGAAACCTCCGTTTGTGTTATGCCGGATATGTTTTCTGCAGGAATGATGTTCAAATGAAAGAAATATAGTCACTAAAAATTTATCGGAACGGAGCGATGTTTTGCGTGAAAAATCATCATGCCGGCAGACTTTGTACAACCGGAGTGGAAAATTTTTCAGTCCGGGCGGGAGAATTGACAATCTTTGAAAACGTAAATTTTACGTTGCACTGCGGGGAATTGACGGCATTGATCGGGCCGAACGGTGCCGGAAAATCCACTTTGTTGAAATCGATTTTGGGTGAAGTTTCACATACCGGAAAGTTGAATTACTTTGACGTTAAAGGTGCCCATGTAAAACCGATAATCGGATACGTTCCGCAAACTTTAAAATTTGATGCGACGGCTCCGACTTCGGTCATTGATTTATTTATGGCATGCCTTACCAATCGTCCCGTGTGGCTTTTCGGATCCGGATTTATTCGCGAAAGGGTAACGAAAGATTTAAAGCGCGTCCGCGCCGAACACTTGATTGACAGGCGGCTCGGAGCATTGAGCGGCGGCGAACTTCAGCGAATACTCCTTGCCCTTGCCCTCGACCCTCTGCCGGATTTGCTTTTGCTTGACGAACCGGTCAGCGGCGTGGATAAAGTCGGGCTGGATATTTTTTACGAATTGGTTTCGGAATTGAGAGCGGAAGATTTGGCAATTCTCTTGATTTCACATGATTTGCCGCAAATAAAAAAATACGCGGATCGCGTAATTTTGCTGAACAAGAAAATTTTGAAGATCGGAACTCCGGAGGAAGTTTTTGAATCGGAAGAAATGCGTGAAATTTTCGGAAAAGGGATTTTTGAAATTTGATTGAAATGTTTTCTTGCAAAAATTTTGAAGGGAGATTAAAAAAAGTGTTTCGATTTGCTCACAACAATTTAAATGTTCTCGACTTGGAACGCAGCATAAAATTTTACAAAGACGCTCTCGGATTAAAGCCGGTGAAAAAAATCGACGGCGGGGAAGATTTTCAAATTGTCTTTCTCGGCGACGAATACGGCAGCAAACATTTGCTCGAATTGACTTGGGTTGCAAAACAAAAGGAGCCTTACAATTTGGGCGACAACGAATTTCATCTTGCTTTTTATGCCGATGATTTTGAATCGGCACACGAAAAGCATAAAGAAATGGGTTGCATTTGTTACGAAAATAAAAAGATGGGGCTTTATTTCATAAACGATCCCGACGGATATTGGATTGAGATTTTGCCGTGACCTTTGAAAAATTTTTTGTGAGCCGGGCAATCCGGCATAATTTTTTTTGAGCGGCAGGAACTTTTGAGTTTTTTGTAGAAAAGGGCAAAAAATTTTTTTCGGCGTGAAGCGTCGTAAACAGAAAGAATTTCGGTGATAAGAATGGCTTTGACTAAATTGTCTGTCGGTGCCGACAAAAAATTCATCTGCCCCACCTGCGGGCAAAAATTGCGGTTTGCCGAAGGCGGAACGGTTTCCGTCGTCAACGGCAAGGTGGACATGGACGCGATTTTGCCGCGTCACATTTGCGATAATTGCGGAGTATTTTATCGCGAACTCTTGGGGTCCGGATATTACGACGTTTTTGATTTGCCGGAAAACGAAATTCAAAAAAAGGAAAAGCGCGTAATAAATACCGGAGATATTCCTCCGACGCAACTCAAGCGCGAATCCGACGGTAAATGTCCCTGCCCGCGTTGCGGTGAAAGAATGGATTTTGTTGAAGCCGGTCCGGTGCAAATTGTCAACGGCAAGCCCGACTTCAGCAATACGATGGATCATTTCGTTTGCCCCTATTGCAAGTCGGTTTTCAGAAAGATCGTCGGCACGGATTATTTCCAGTGGTCGGATAAGTAATCAAATTTTGAAAGGAGCTGTTTAAAGTTCATGCGTTTCGTTATTCTCAGAACTCCCGAATACGGTCAAGATGTTTACAAAAGAGTGATTGAACTTATTGAAAAACTCGGTCATGAACTTGTCGGTTTCATAGCCTTTGATAAAAGCGAGGAGTTTACAAGTCTTGAAAATTATCCGATTTATCCGCTTTCTCATTTGAGTGTTTTGGAGTGCGACAAGTTTTTGCTTGCCGCTTCACTTAACAAGTATTATCTGCTCAAACCGGCGATTTTGAAAGTCGGTATTCCGAATGAAAAATTGTCGCCTCTCTTTTATGTCCTGCAACTTGCAATGGAGAAAAAATACGAAGATATACTTGATCCGACGATTCAAAAAACTTTGTCTTGGTGGAAAAATCATGACATTGATGTTTTCAATCAGCACATGGACGGGGTCAAAGATACTCTTCATGAAATTCATATTGACGAAAAATCCGGATTGCCGTACATAAATTTTGAAAGTATCGGCGGCAAGGTACACAGAATGTATTATCCGAAAGATGCCGGAGAAATTCAGGAAATTGAAGGCAAAAAATATATCCCGAACATATTGCGTGAACAAACTCCAAATTCTCCTCACCTGTACATTACGAAAAAGCACAAGATAGATGACGGCGATATTCTTATCGATGCCGGCGTTTGTGAAGGAAATTTTGCACTTCGGCATATAGACATTGTTTCAAAGGTTTATCTTTTTGAACCCGATGCGCGTTGGCTTGAACCTTTGCACCACACTTTTGACGGATTCGGCGACAAAGTCGAATTTGTTTCAAAGTTTGTTTCGGACGTTTCAAAAGGTTATTTCACCACCGTTGACGATGTAATCGGCCGGTCAAAGGGTAAAAATTATTTTTTGAAAATGGATATTGAAGGTGCGGAGCCGGCGGCACTCAGAGGAGCGAAAAAACTTTTAACCGAAAACAAAGTCAAAGTTTCCGCCTGTGCCTATCACAATTCGTTTGATGCCGTCGAAATAAAATCGCTTCTGCAAAGTTACGGTTATAAAACTTCGACCGGCAACGGATTTATGGTTTTTCTCTATGATCCGAATATTTGGCAGACAATGGATTTTCGTAAGGGTATGGTTTACGGCGAAAATTGATTCGCCAAAAAACTTGCCCGATTTGAATTTAACCTGTATCATAAAAATCGGAGGTTATGCCGATGAAAAAGAAAAAAGGCTTCAACTGGTTTGCATTGTTTATGTTGGTCGTTTTGGCGTATTTCGGGACGGTTCTTGTTTCTCAACAGGTGCATTTGTCACACGTCAGCGAAAGTCAACGGCTTGCCGACAAAAGACTTAATGCCGCTCAAACGGTCAACGACAAATTGAAAAAAGAACGCGACGAACTCAACGATTTGAACAATATCGAAAAAATTGCCCGTGAAGATTTGGGCTTGGCCAAAAAAGACGAGTTGCCTTACCGGGCATCAAAATAAATTCAAAAAATATTTTTGGGAGGAACAGGGTTTTGACAATCGAAGCAGGCAGCGTGATTGAAGGCACGGTTACGAAAATTACGAATTTCGGAGCTTTTGTCGAATTGGGCGACACCGGGAAAACCGGGTTGGCGCATATTTCGGAGGTCGCCGATGTTTACGTCAACAATATTCGCGATTTTTTCACCGAAGGCGACAAGGTAACGGCAAAGGTTTTGAGTGTGGAAGACAACGGAAAAATTGCGCTGTCATTGAAACAGTCCAAAACGCGCCCCGCACAAGACACGGGCGGAAATTTCAAGCCGCGCGGTCAACAGGGACGGGGGGATTTTCGCAAGCCCGGCGGTCGTCTGTCGGCATCTTTTGAGGACAAGCTGTCAAAATTTTTGAAGGACAGCGACGAAAGATTGACAGATTTAAAACGAAAGACCGATTCAAAGCGCGGCGGGCGCGGTTCCCGGAGATCCGATTGATCTTTCCGGCGGAGGGCTTTTGACTTGTTCAAGCGATTCACCGAATTTTGCCGGACGGAAAAAATTTTTGACGGGATAAAAGGCGCGGTTGTTGCGGTATCCGGCGGAGCAGATTCTTTGGCTTTGGCGGATATGCTTGCAAGGGCGCGGCGAATGTTCGGGATCGAAATTTGTATCGCGCATTATGAACACGGTCTGCGCGGGCAAGATTCTTTGGACGATGAAAAATTTGTCGAAGAGTTTTCCGAAAATCTCGGAATAAGATTTTTTTCGGAAAGCGGCGACGTTAAAAAGTTTTCGGCGGAAAATAAAATTTCGACGGAAACTGCGGCGCGTGTTCTGCGATATGAATTTTTGGCGAAAGTTCGACGAAGTTTGAATTTCGACGCGATAATTTTGGCGCATCATGCCGATGATTTTGCGGAAACGATTTTGATGAGAATTTTGCGCGGCACCGGGACTTCCGGACTTGACGCGATGAAATTTAAAACTTTTTCAAAAGATTACGGCTTGCTGATTCGACCGTTGCTCAAATTTAGAAAATTTGAGCTTGAAAGATATTGCGAAAGTCGAAATTTAATCCCGCGAATCGACGCGACGAATTTTGAAACCGATGCCACGCGGAACAAAATCCGATTAAAACTTTTGCCGGAACTTGAGAAAAATTTTAATCCGGCGATTGTCGAAACTCTCTGCAGGCTCGGAGAAACTTCCGCAGCGGAAAAGGATTTCATAAATTCGGAAGTCGAAAAAATTTTTCCGGAAATCACGGTCAAAAATTTTAAAACCGGCAGGCTTGAAATTTTGCAAAGCGAATTTCTGAAACTGCATCCGGCACTGCAAAGAGTCGCAATAAGGAAATTTGTCGAAGAGGTTACCGGTTCCGCAAAAGATTTCGGATTCGTGCACTTTGAAGAAATTCGGAAAGTTTTGGCAAATAATTTGACCGGGACGGAGTTGCCGAAAAAATTGCGGGCAAATTTGAAACAAGGAAAATTGACAATTATTGAAAATAAAGTTTTTGAGTTTAACTCAGCCGAGTAATACAATTTTAAAGAAAGGGTTGGTTACAATGAAAAACACGGCAGATTACATCGAACGCGTACTGTACAGCGAGGAGGAAATTGACAAACGCACCCGCGAGCTCAGTACGCAAATCAGCGAAGACTACAAAGATATTGCGAAACCGCTTTTGACGGTCGGCATTTTGAACGGCGCGGTAATGTTCTACACCGACGTTGTGCGCCGTCTTACGGTTCCGGTTCAGTTCGACTTCATGATCGCGTCCAGCTACGACGAAAACACCCACACGAGCGGCAAGGTCAACATTCTCAAGAATTTGGACAATGATCCCAAAGGTCGCGATATTCTCCTGGTTGAGGATATTATCGATTCCGGCACGACGATGAAGTATCTTGTGAATTATTTCATGGAGAAAAAAGCGAACAGCGTAAAAGTTTGCGCTCTCCTGAATAAACCTTCCCGCCGCAAGGTTGAAGTCAAAATCGATTATTGCGGTTTTGAAATTCCGGACGAATTTATCGTCGGCTACGGCTTGGATTTTGCGCAACATTATCGCAACCTTCCCTATCTCGGCGTTTTGAAGCGCAGCGTTTATTCGGGTAAATAATTTTTCGGAGTCAAAGGAGCGTTTTTCGTTTTGAACAATTTTTTGCGTAACGTCGGATTTTATCTGCTGGTGATTTTTGTTGCCGTGACATTTTACGATTATTCTTCAATGAAACCTCAAACTGCTGTGGAGGAGATAAATTATTCGCAGTTTCTTAAAATGGTTGACGATGAAGAAATTGAAAGCGTTACGGTTGTCAAAAATTCGGTCAAAGGCAAGACAAAAGAGGGAAAAGAGTTTTCGACTTTGGTGCCGGACGAACCGCTTGACGACAATGCGCTTGTGCAGAGAATGGAGTCAAAAGGCGTTGAAATAACCGCTCAAAATCCGAAAGAGCCGCCTTGGTGGACGACGCTCCTTTCGTCACTCCTGCCGATACTTTTGTTGATAGGTTTTTGGTTCTTCATGCTGAATCAGACGCAGGGCGGCGGCGGAAAACTTTTTTCCTTCGGAAAAAGCCGGGCGCGCATGAGTATCGGGGACAGGGTTAAAGTTACTTTTAACGATGTTGCCGGTGCCGATGAAGCGAAAGAAGAACTTGCCGAAGTTGTGGAATTTTTGAAACACCCGAAGAAGTTTAACGATTTGGGCGCGCGTATTCCGAAAGGAGTTTTACTTTTCGGGCCTCCCGGTACCGGAAAAACTTTGCTTGCAAAGGCGGTTGCCGGCGAGGCGGGAGTCGCTTTCTTTTCGATAAGCGGATCGGATTTTGTCGAAATGTTTGTCGGTGTCGGTGCGTCGCGTGTTCGCGATTTATTCAGTCAGGCGAAAAAGACCGCACCCTGCATAATTTTCATTGACGAAATCGATGCGGTAGGCAGACAGCGCGGAGCAGCTTTCGGCGGCGGTCATGACGAACGCGAACAGACTTTGAATCAGTTGCTTGTCGAAATGGACGGCTTTGCGGCAAATGAAGGGATTATAATAATTGCCGCCACAAACAGACCGGATATTTTGGATTCGGCACTTTTAAGACCGGGCAGATTCGATCGTCAAATTGTCGTTGACAAACCGGATGTAAAAGGTCGCGTCGCAATTCTGCAAGTCCACTCAAAAGGCAAGCCGGTTGCAAAAGATGCGGATATGGAAATTCTTGCCCGCAGAACTCCGGGCTTTACCGGCGCGGATTTGTCAAATTTGGTCAATGAAGCGGCTTTGCTTTCGGCGCGCAGGAACAAAAAAGAAATCGGCATGCAGGAACTTGAAGAATCAATCGAACGCGTAATGGCGGGACCGGAAAGA
>CAJOPK010000024.1 GCA_905236255.1 uncultured Selenomonadaceae bacterium
ACATATTCGGGTAAGGTTCATCTTTCAAAGTAAAATGCCACCACTCGGTCGAAAGCGGTTTAAATCCGTGACGCAACATTGCATCGCGCAAAATTTGACGATTTTTCAGTTGCTTTTTTGTCAGATTGCCTTTGTAATCCGGGTGAGAAAGTTCTCCGAAATAATCAAACGTGCCGCCCATATCGACTTCTTTTCCGGTTTTCATATCAAAGATTGTCAGATCGACGGTCGAGCCGCGACTGTGTCCGGACTTTGCGTCAATGTAACCTTCCGAAAAAAGTTTTGTCTTGTCAACCTTCGGATAAAAATATTGTTTCATACGGGTATCTTGAATATCTTCCGCCCAGCGGACAAAATGATCTACCGCCTTTTGAGGACGATAGACATCGTAAATTTTAAGACGATAGCCGCGCGCTTTCAAATCATCGGAAACATTTTTCAAAGCCTCCGCCGCCTCAGCTGTCATCAATGCGCAGGGAGCATCATATCCGTCGATTCTGTCGCCGACAAAATTATAGGTGGAATAATAACGAATCTCTTGAATTATATCCGGGACGACATCGGACAAAAGAACAAATCCCGAAGGATCGTCCGGTGCCGTCGATTTCTGCGCGGAAACCGGCAGAACCGCCGCAAAGACGATCAGACAAACCGTCACAAAAATTTTTGAAAATCTCAAGACACTCAACCTCCTCTCAATTTTAACCCTTTTAACTCACCGTCCGAAATTTTGCCGGTACCCAGAAATTTGCCGCCGGAAAATACCGTGAGCGTTCCGGAATTTTCCCGTCGGACTGTAGTCGAAAGTCCGTTACAAAACGCTTTTATTCTGTGTTCCGGCAGTTCAAATTTCGGCAGGTGTTTTAAACATTCTTCAATCGGCTGCAGAAAATTTTCCGGCTCTTCTTTCAATTCGTCCGGCGTTTTGGAATTTTCGATTTTAAAATCACCGAAACGCCGCCTTTGCAAAAATTTTATCGTTGCCGGCAGATTGAAAAACTTTCCGAAATCTTCAGCCAAAGTTCTGATATAAGTTCCCTTTGAACAATCGACTTCGACGGTTAAAATTTTTTCCCGGACTTCCAAAATTTCAAGCCGATAAATTTCAACCGTTCTGGTCGGCATTTCAAAATCAATATCTTTTCGGGCAAGGTCGTAAGCCTTTCGCCCGTTGATTTTTATTGCGGAATATTTCGGCGGAGTCTGTTCGATTTTTCCGACAAAATTTTTTGCCGCCGATTTTAAATCTTCATATCCCGGCATAAAAAATTTTTCCGTACTTTCGACAACCGCGCCGTCAAGATCGCCGGTATCGGTTGCCGTGCCGAATAAAATTTCAGCCCGGTAAGTTTTGTCGCAGTCGGCAAGATATTCGATAAATTTTGCGGCACGCCCGACGGCGATCGGCAAAACTCCGACCGCGCCGGGATCCAAAGTTCCGCAATGCCCGACTTTTTTCGTACCGAAAATTTTGCGAACGATATTAACCGCATCGTGACTTGTCATTCCGGCGGACTTGTTCAAATTTATAAATCCGTCCATTATGCCGGCTCCGAATATTCAAAATCTTCAAGCGCGGTTTCTTTGTCCTCCAAAAATTCTTCCGGCAAAAGATAACCCTCTTCCATCATAAATTCGCCGATTGCCTTGATTAAAATTTCTTTTGCCTCTTCCATATTTTTGTAAATCGTACAACCCGCCGCCCGAACATGACCGCCGCCGCCGAGCTTTTTGGCTATCGCCGAAACGTCAACGCCTTTTGATCTCATGCTGACCCGGCAAAAATTTTCGCCCTTGTCGGTCAGCAAAAATGCAACGTCAACGCCGTCAACCACGCGAATCAAATCTATAAATCCTTCCGTTGAGTTCAAAGTCTTTGCATATTTTTCCGCAACAAACATTCCGATAACTTTGCCGTCAAAGAAAAGTTTTGTCGTTTGAAGTGCGGCATTTAACCCTTTCAAATCCCCGAAAGTTTTCTTTTCCATTTGTTCGGCAATTTCATTCGGTTTAACGCCGGCTTCCACAAGTTCCGCAGCGGTGAACAAAGTCATCGGCGTTGTGTTTGAATAGTTGAAAAATCCGGTATCGGTTGCCATGCCCGTGTAAAGGCAAACGGCAATTTCCCGCGTAATTTTTATGTCAAGTTCCTGCAACAGTTTAAAGATAATTTCGCAGGTTGCGGCGGCACCGGGTTCGACGTATAAATCAAAGTCGCCGCCCTTGTTTGTGACGTGATGATCTATGTTTAAAATCGGCGCGTCGGTAATTTCTTTGACTTTGCCGATTCTGTCCGGTGAAGTATCCAAAATTACGAGAAGGTCTGCGGAAATTTTTTCACCTTCAACCGGCTTTTGAATTATTTCGACGGAAGGCATTTCCAAAAGATGTTTCCGGAGAGTATCGTCGATAAAGCAGGAAACTTCCCTGCCGATTGAAGTGAGCGCAAAATACATCGCCAGAACCGATCCGACCGCGTCGCCGTCCGGGATTATGTGCGCCGTCAAAATAATTTTATTCGCCGCCCGAATTTTCTCCGCCGCTTCCGGCAAGGTTATGTTCATGCGGATCACGCTCCTTGTTTTCGCGTTCAATTTGAAGCAACAATTTCTGAATATGTTCGCCGTAATCGAGTGAATTGTCGATTGCAAAAGAGAGTTTGGGAGTAAAACGCAACCGGACGCGTCTGCCTATTTCACGCCGGAAAAAAGTCAAGGCATTTTGCAAGCCTTCCCAAGAATCTTTTACCTGTTCTTCATTTCCCATCAAGCTGACGTAAATTTTGGCTTCGCGCAGATCTCCGGTCATTTCAACGCCGGTGACGGTGACAAAACCGATTCGCGAATCTTTTATATCGGTCAAAATCATTTTGCCGATCTCCTGCTTGATGAGTTCCTGCAATTTTTCCACTCTGAGTTGTTTAGCCATCTCAACCCTCCGGGTCTTTGTTTACATCGGAAAGGGAAACTTCAATCTCTTCCATCGTATAAGCCTCGATAATGTCCCCTTCTTTGAAGTCGCGGTAATCGACGATTGAAATACCGCATTCGTAACCCGCCGCAACTTCTTTGACTTCATCTTTAAATCTGCGCAGGGAATCAATTTCGCCGTCAAAAATTTCGACGTGATCGCGCAAAATTCTGATTTTGGAATTGTTGAAAATCTTGCCTTCCAAAACATAAGAACCGGCAACCAAAGCCTTTGAAAATTTCATAACCTTGCGAATTTCGACGCGTCCCTGAATGACCTCTTTATATTTCGGGGCAAGCATTCCGCTCATTGCCGCTTTAACGTCGTCTATTGCGTCGTAAATTACCCGGTAAGTTCTGATGTCTATATTTTCCGCGTCGGCAATTCGACGTGCATTGTTGTCCGGGCGAACATTGAAAGCAATAATCAGAGCATTTGCAGCGGAGGCAAGCATAATATCCGATTCGTTGACCGCGCCGACTCCGGAGTGAACAATCGAAACACGGACTTCATCATTCTTGTTAAGGGCAAGCAACGAACTTGAAAGTGCTTCAACCGACCCCTGAACGTCGGCTTTTACGACGATATTCAAATCTTTGATTTCGCCGGCTTGAATTTGCTTGTAAAGATCGTCCAATGAAACTTTTTTGGACTTGATAAGTTCCGTGCGCTGACGTTCGATTCTGTGTTCGGCTATCGACTTTGCAAGTTTTTCGTCAAGTGCGGCAAGAATGTCACCCGCCGCCGGAACGTCATTTAATCCCAAAACTTCAACCGGAACACTCGGACCGGCTTTTTTCACATTGTCCCCGCGATCGTTAATCATGGCACGGACTTTACCGAAAGTTGTTCCGGCAACAATCGAATCACCTATTCTCAAAGTTCCGCTCTGCACCAAAACGGTTGCAACCGGTCCGCGTCCCTTGTCAAGTTGCGCCTCAATGATAACGCCGCGCGCTTCCCTGTTCGGATTGGCTTTGAGTTCCCGGACTTCCGCAACAAGCAAAATCATTTCCAAAAGTTCGTTTATGCCGATTTTCTTTTTTGCGGAAACCGGAACCATAATCGTATCGCCGCCGTATTCTTCCGGAATGAGTTCATGCTCGATAAGTTCCTGCTTAACTCTGTCCGGATTTGCGCCGGGTTTGTCGATTTTGTTTATTGCAACGATAATCGGAACGCCCGCCGCTTTTGAGTGGTTTATGGCTTCAATGGTCTGCGGCATAACGCCGTCATCGGCGGCAACGACCAAAATTGCAATATCCGTAACCTGCGCACCTCTTGCACGCATGGCGGTAAATGCTTCGTGACCGGGAGTATCCAAAAAGACAATTTTTTTGTCTTTGCACATGACCTGATATGCGCCGATGTGCTGCGTAATTCCTCCGGCTTCGGTTGCCGTTACGGAAGATTTTCTGATAACGTCCAAAAGTGAAGTTTTGCCGTGATCGACGTGTCCCATAACCGTGACTACCGGCGGACGGAATTTTAAAGTTTCCGGAGCGTCCTCAATTTCCGGAATCAAAGTCGGATCTACTTCCGGCGGGAGTTCTTCGGTTGTAACGCCGAACTCCTCCGCAACAAGTGCCGCCGTGTCAAAATC
>CAJOPK010000025.1 GCA_905236255.1 uncultured Selenomonadaceae bacterium
ATTTCCGAAACCTATGTTTACCATTTTTGTCATGTGAGCCGCCTCCCTTCCCGGATATTTTACCATACAAATTTCTTGACGCAAATTTTTACACAAAGCCGTCGTATTTCAATCTTCGCCAAATTGAATATCCGGCAATCGGAAAACCGAGAAAAATTCCGGCAAGTCTGCCTTTGCCGCCGAGCCCGAAAAATTCGTCGGCAAGTGAACCGATATAAAGACAAACAAAAATCACAACGGCAATATAAATCCCCAATCCCGACAAAACAGCCGCCGCTTTCCAAATATTGTTCATGAAAAAATTTTTCCTCTCAAAAAACGCTCAACCCGGAACGTCCGACATTCTCCGCCCGGAAAATCGTTTTTTTGCAACAAAAGTTTTATCTGCCTGCGGAAACTCCGTCCTCAACAAATTTATAAAGACGCTTGCTTTCCTGTTCGGCATAATCGATTTTCGCAACTTCATCGCGGCAATCTTTCAAGGCTTTTATTGCCGAGTCGATCTGTTTTATTGAATCGAAAGTTGCATTTTCGTCCACAAGTTTTTTCAAAGTAATTCTGCAGCTTTTGAAAAATTTTTCGCGCATGGCGGCTCTGTTTTTTGAAGTCTTTTCCATGTCGTCGGTCAAATTCAAAAGTTGATCCATTGTGTGAACCGCCGCAAGATAATCATATTTCATCTGCGCCGTCATCGGAACCGTTGCACCGGTTTCGAGAGGTATTGCACCCTTTTTCAAGGCGGCGTTAAATCTCTCCATTGTTGCCATAAAAATCCCCTTCCAAAAAAGCCAATCCGTTTGCATTTACCGGCAAAAATTATCTGTACCGCTTTTTACTTTCTGCCAAATCCGCAATTCCCCTGCAAAAAAGTCCGGATAAAACAAAAAGAGCCACCCAAATTTCGAGTAAACTCTTTCCAATTTTTTTCATCCGTCTGTTACTAAATATCGTATCTGCTTACCCAACTCGAATAACCTTTTGCATAGGCACGAAGTCTGACAAGTCCTTTATATTCCGGCTCATCGTTGCGAATCATTCTGTAAGCTCCGTCATATTCGTCGTCCAAATCTTTCCAACGCGCGGAAGGTGTCCACATTTCGCCGGAAGTTATTCTTTCCGTTCCCTGCGGCAAATTTACCGCCTTTTTCATAAAACGAATTTCAATAACTTGCCCTGCGGTATTCTTTGTTTCCTGCCATTCCCAAACGATCAAATTTGAACCCTTGAGACGCATTGTGGTCGTATCGGCGGTTGTGGTGGTGACGGATCCGTCTTCATCGGTATAAGTCCAAAGTTCTATCCAACGATCTTGGGCATTTTTCCTGTCAACTTCACCGTGTCGAAAAACTTCGTCAACAATCGCCGCATAAAAATCTTCGTCAAAAGATTGAGAATTTATTTCTTTAATTCTGCCGTCCGCCTTCGACCAAATAATCTTGTTGTTTTTGTTGTAAAAATCCTCACGGGCATACTGAATCGTCCGGTTCTGCGGATTTATTCTTAAAAGCGCAAGACTGTAACTCAAGGCGTTGGGATCGGGCAAAATCGCTTTTATGTCGTAATTGTCGATCGTTTCCGCCGCGCCTTCATATGAAAAAGTTGTTTTTGTCCACGCCTCTATTTCGGTCGGAACATTCCTGCCGTCCTCTTTGACGACTTTTTTCACGACCTTGACGGAATCCGGACTGAAATATTTGCTGTATTTGTCATCGGAAGACAGCCAATACCAATCCGTGCCGGTCGGATTGACTGCGGTGGGAACCGGAGCGGCTTTTGCCGCCGAAAAAAGAGTAACCGTTACCAAGAAAATTGCGGCAATAAAACTTTGCACAAAGAAATTTTTCTTCATAACGTCCATTAAAAATTCACTTCCTTAAAACTGTTTCATTAATCACTATCCGCGCGGCTTTCCGCAATTTGCACAGAATTTTCCGGAATTGGTCGTGCCGCAATCGCAAGTCCATTCGCCGGAGACCGGTTTGGGTTTTCCACATTCGGAACAGAATTTTCCTTTATTTTTCGTACCACATTCACAAGTCCAGGTATCGTCCGCCGGCTTGGGTTTTCCGCAATCCGAGCAGAATTTTCCGGTATTGCCTTCATGACCGCAGGAACATTTCCACCCGGCATTTTGGGGAGTCTGTGCCGCCTGTTGTGCCTTCATAAATTGTTCCTGCTGTTGTTGAGCCATTCCGAAAAGATTTGCGGCATTTGCACCGCCCGCGCCGGCAGCCATATTCATGCCCATAAATCCGACGGCCGCCCCGCCGGAATTTGCCGCCGCCGCCTGCATTGCGCTTGCCTGTGCGCCGGTCAAATGTGCCGCCGCCATCGCCGGATTTCGGAGCGCGCCGTTTCTCTGCATTTCCTTAATCATATTTGCGTCTTCTTCGCTTGCGTTCACGTTTGAAACGCCGAAGGAAACGACTTGCAGACCGCGCAATTCTCCCCACTTTTTACTCAAAACTTCATTGAGCGCGTCGGCAATTTCTTGGGTATGCGCGGGAAGTGCGCTGTAACGAATCCCCGCCTCCGAAATTTTTGCAAATGCCGGTTGCAACGCGGTCATCAGTTCTGTTTTAAGTTGCGCATCAATTTCCGAGCGATTGTAAACATCGGAAACATTCCCGCAAACATTTGTGTAAAAGAGTACCGGATTGACGATTTTATAGCTGTAAGAACCGAAACATTTTATGGAAATGTCAACGTCAAGACCGATATTGTTGTCAACCACTCGGAAAGGTATAGGTGAAGGCGTTCCGTATTTGTTGTCAACAATTTCTTTTGTATTGAAATAGTAAATTCTCTGATCTTTTCCGGGATCTCCGCCGAAAGTAAAACGCTTGCCGATTGCAAAGAAAATTTCCTGAATGTTGGTGGCAAGGTCGCCGCCGGCAAAAAGTGAAGGCTCGGTTGAAGTGTCATATTTATATTCGCCGGGTTCCGCGCAAAAATCGACAACTTTGCCCTGCTCGACAATCATCATGCACTGTCCGTTGTTTACGGAAATAATTGATCCGTTGGTAATGATATTGTCGTCGCCGGAATTTGAACTGCCTTTTCCGGTACGACGATGCCCTTTCGCAACCAAAATATCGGACGAAAGACTGTCGCAATAGAAAAACTCTTTCCAAGTATCGCCGAGAACTCCGCCCGCCGCACTCAATGCCGCTTTTATAAGACCCATGATTTATTTACCTCCCGAGATTCAATTTTCCGGAAAAATTCTGCCGCGCCGGCAAATTTCCTGCAAAAAAATTTTTTGAAGATTTAATCAGACCCTGCCGGAAAAATCCTGCAGGATATTTTCAATCTTGCCGGAATTTTTACTCCGAAATTCATCCCGAAAGAAGTGGATTAAAAATGTTAATGAGCGGAGCAAAAGCCGTCGTCGAATGTTTGAAAGAGCAGGGAGTCGAAGTTGTTTTCGGTTATCCCGGCGGAATGATTCTGCCGATGTACGACGCTCTTGTCGAAGAAAATCGGATAAAACAAATTTTGGTTACACATGAACAAAATGCCGCGCATGCCGCCGACGGTTATGCAAGAGTCAGCGGAAAAGTCGGAGTTTGCATGGCAACTTCCGGACCCGGCGCGACAAATTTGGTCACCGGAATTGCAACGGCTTTTATGGATTCGATTCCGATGGTAGCCATAACCGGGCAGGTCGATACCGGCTTGCTTGGGCGCGATGCTTTTCAGGAAATTGATATTTTGGATATAACAATGCCGGTAACCAAACACAATTTCAAAGTCAAAGACTCCCGGAAACTTGTCGAAACGGTCAGACGCGCTTTTGAAATTGCTTTGGAAGGTCGGCGCGGACCGGTTTTGATTGACATACCGCGCGATATATTTTTTGCGGAAGTCGATTACAAGCCTTACGAAATTCCGGAAAAAACTCCGGGCAAGCCCGATCCGGATTTTGTGATTTGTGCGGCTGAAGCGGCCGAAGAAATTGCAAAGGCTGAACGTCCGGCGGTAATTGTCGGCGGCGGCGCAATTTCAGCCGGTGCCTCAAAAGAGATTATCGAATTTATCGAAAAGTACAATTTGCCGGTCGTCAACACTTTAATGGGAATCGGTGCCGTTCCGCGCAGTCATCCCCAAAATTTGGGATTTGCCGGCATGCACGGCAAGAAAGCCGCCAATCATGCGGTTGCGGCGGCGGATTTGGTTATAGCAATAGGAAGTCGTTTCGGCGACAGGCAAACCGGAAATATCAACAAATATACCCGCTCGAAAAAATTTATTCATATCGACATTGACCCGGCGGAAATTGACAAAAATATTGAGGGAAGTTTGGGACTTGCCGGCGATATGAAAGTTATTTTAAAACTTCTCATGCGTCACGATTCCGGCAAAAATCTTTCCGAATGGTGGCGGCAAATTGAAGATTGGCAGGAAGAATACGACTATGATTATCAGGTCAGCCGGTTGACCGTTCCCTGGGCGATGAATCAAATTGCAAAAAAGACTGCGGGCAAGCCTTACGCATACGCAACCGATGTAGGTCAGCATCAAATGTGGGCGGCACTTCATTTGCACGTTGAAGAACCGAGAACTTGGTTGACTTCCGGCGGATTGGGTACAATGGGTTTCGGACTTCCCGCCGCAATGGGCGCTCAAATTGCGTGCGGAAATTCGCGCCGACTTATCTGCGTTACCGGCGACGGAGGCATCAAAATGACCGGCAACGAATATTACACGATCGCCCGATTGAAACTTCCGATTATCTCTTTGATAATCAACAATACAAGTTTGGGAATGATTCGCCAACTTCAAAAAGTTCTTTACAAAGAGCGTTATATTGCCTGTGAATTTGAAACTCAACCGGATTATGTCAAATATGCCGAAAGTTTCGGGATAAAAGCTGAAGCGGTTTCGACGCAGGAAGAATTTGCCCATGCTTTGAACAAGGCGCTTGAGGACACGGAAAATCCCCGCGTGATAGTTTTGAATGTTTGGAGAAGTTTTGTCGAGCCGATGATCAAGGGCAACGCAAGAATTGATGAATTTGTCGAATTTAAATAAAAATTTTTTCTTTGCTTTTTAAAGATTTTTGGAGCAAAAATCATGGAAAAAAATTTTGTTCATCTTCATGTTCATACCGAATACAGCCTGCTTGACGGTGCCGGAAGAGTCGGAGATTTGGCGGAACGCGCAAAAAATTTCGGTATGCCGGCACTTGCGATAACGGATCACGGCAATATGTACGGCATTATAGATTTTTACAAAGCGGCAAAAAAATCCGGAATCAAGCCGATTATCGGCTGTGAATGTTATCTTGCACCCTTTTCCCGTTTTGACAAAACGGGCGGCGAAAATTCCCGCAAATATGCACATTTGATTTTGCTTGCCGAAAACAACGAAGGTTACAAAAATTTAATCAAACTCGTTTCCGCCGCCGGCACGGAAGGAATGTATTACAAGCCGCGAATTGACAAGGAAATTTTGAGAAAATATCACTCCGGACTTATCGGATTGAGTGCCTGTGTCGTCGGTGAAATTCCCCGCGCAATAATTGACGGCGATTTTGAAAAAGCGGTAAATCTGACGAAAGAATACGTTGAAATTTTCGGGCGGGACAATTTTTTTTTGGAAGTACAAAATCACGGCTTGTCGGAAGAAGATGAAGTGAGAGCCGGACTTTTGAAAATTGCCCGGCAACTTGATTTAAAATTGGTCGCAACGAATGATGCGCATTATGTCCGGCGGGAAGATGCAAAATTTCATGACGTTCTGCTTTGCATACAGACAAATAAAACCGTCAATGATTCGCGCCGGCTTAAATTTTCTTCCGATGATTATTATTTGAAGTCGCCGGACGAAATGTACAATCTTTTTCCGGATATGCCGGAGGCTTGCGAAAATACTTTAAAAATTGCGGAACGCTGTAATGTTGAAATTGAATTTGGAAAATTGCATTTGCCGGAATTTCCCCTGCCGGAAAATTTTTCAAACGAACACGAATACCTGCGCGAACTCTGTTACAAAAATTTGCCGGATCGCTTTGAAAATGTGACAGACGAAATTAAAAAGCGGCTTGAATACGAATTGGACGTAATTCATAAAATGGGTTACGACGGATATTTTTTAATCGTGTGGGACTTTATAAATTTTGCGCGAAATGCCGGAATTGCGGTCGGGCCGGGCAGAGGTTCCGCCGCCGGCAGTGTGGTTGCTTACGTTTTGAAAATCACCGACTTAAATCCGATTGAATACGATTTGCTTTTTGAAAGATTTTTAAATCCGGAAAGAGTTTCGATGCCGGATATTGACGTTGATTTTTGTTACATTCGGCGCGAAGAAGTTATCGAATATGTCAAAAGGCGTTACGGTGAGGATAAAGTTTCTCAAATTGCGACTTTCGGAACTTTGGCGGCAAAAGCCGCAATTCGTGACGTTGTACGGGCTTTGGATGCACCGTATTCGGAAGGCTCGCGAATAGTAAAAATGTTGCCGAACGAATTTCGGATAACTTTAAAAAAAGCTCTCGAAACTTCCGCCGAACTCCGGCACGAATACGAAACAAATTCCGAAGTCAGAAAAATTATCGACACTTCCCTGATGCTTGAAGGTCTGCCCCGCCATGCGTCCGTTCATGCGGCGGGAATAGTCATTTCAAAATTTCCGCTGACGGATTTTGTTCCCGTTCAATTTTCAAACGGCGCACTCGTCACTCAATATGACAAAGATAAAATTGAGGAAATCGGACTTCTGAAAATGGATTTTTTGGGACTCCGGACTTTGACGGCGATTGACGAAACGGTAAAAAATACTCGCATGAGTCGCGGCATTGAAATTGACATTTCAAAAATTCCC
>CAJOPK010000026.1 GCA_905236255.1 uncultured Selenomonadaceae bacterium
ATAATGCGCCGCCGCAAGTTTCCAGCCGGCATCTTCAACAAATCGCTCGTCAATCCTTAAATTTGTGGTCATGACTTCCCCGCATTTGGGACAGCGCGGAAAATATTCTTCCGGAACTTTCATATCTTTTTGAACTTCAAGCATTTTACGAACCTGCGCTTCGTTGTCATAAGTCATATTGTGACAGGGGACGGAACACTGAAAAAGTCCGTAATCTCCCTGAGTGTAAAAAAGTCTTGATTTGTCAAAACCGTTTGCCTGAAAAAGATGATCCACATTCGTCGTCAGTACAAAATAATCTTTGCCTTTGACAAGCTCCAAAAGTTTTTTGTGAACGGGACTTTCCGGCTGATCGTAACGATTGCAATAAATATTCCTGCTCCAAAAAGCCCAAAATTCGCCCGGCGTTTCATAAGGATAAAACCCGCCGGAATACATATCGTGAAAGCCGTATTTCTCTTCAAAATCGGAAAAATATTTTTTGAAACGTTCACCGGAATAATTATATCCCGCCGCAGTCGAAAGTCCCGCACCGGCACCGATTAAAATATTTTTTGCGTTGTGAATCAATTCGGCGGCTTGTTTAATTTCGTCTTTCAAATTGCAACACCTCAAAATTTATTGCAAATTTTTAAGCGTGTCGTTCAGTCTTTGCAAAGAAGTTTCTTTGCCGAGCAGATAAAGAATTTCGATGACACCGCCGGGAGTAACTTTTTGCCCGGAAAGACCGATTCTCAAAGGCCACATAATCGTCCCGACTTTCAAGCCGGATTTTTCGGTGAAATCGGAAATTACTTTCGTCAATTCGTCAACATTCCAATTTTCTGCCTTTTCCAAAATCGGAATTGCGCCGGAAATTATTTCTGCGGACTTTTCCGGAGTGATTTTATTTCTCTTGTTTGTGTAAAGTTCAATATCAAAAGCCGGCATAACCTGCAAAAATTTTATCATGTCCGGAATTTCGTTCAATTTTGCAACGCGGGTTTTCAAAAGTCCGGCAAGATAAATTTTCTTTGAAGTCAAATTTTCGTCAAGCTCACCGAAAAATTTATCGGCACGTTCCGCAAATTCTTCATCGGTCATATTTTTGAAGTATTCGCCGTTCATCCAGTCAAGTTTGTTGTAATCGAAAACCGCCGGCGACTTGCTCAATCCGTCAAGGCTGAAAATTTTCATCAATTCTTCCATGTTGAAAATTTCCTGATTGGTGGTTTTCGGATTCCAGCCGAGAAGTGCAACGTAATTCGTAATTGCTTCCGGCAAATATCCCATTTCAATCAGATCATTAAATCCGGTTGCTCCGTGACGTTTGCTGAGTTTTGAAACCGTACCGTCTGCAGCCTTACCCATAACCGGCGCAAGGTGAATGAAAGTCGGAAGTTCCCAGCCGAAAAATTCATAAAGCAAAACGTGTTTCGGCGTGGAAGTGATAAATTCCGTGCCGCGAATTATGTGACTTATTTCCATAAGGTGATCGTCAATTACGTTTGCAAAGTTGTAAGTCGGCATGCCGTCGCGTTTCAAAAGAACCTGATCTTCAAGTTCCGTGTTTGAAATTGTGATGTTGCCGTGAAGAACGTCAAAAAAAGTCGTTTCGCCGGCAAGCGGCATTTTCTGGCGAATTACATAGGGCTTGCCTTCAGCAAGATTTTTTTCGATTTCTTCCGGCGAAAGATCCCGACAATGCCGATTGTACCCGCCGAATTTTTTCTCTTCGCCGGGATTTTCTTCAGGCTCTTCATTATCGCAAAAACAGCGGTAAGCATGTCCGGTTTCTATCAATTTTTCGGCGTATTTTTTATAAATTTCCATGCGCTCACTCTGAACGTAAGGCGCAAAATTTCCGCCCTGATGAGGACCTTCGTCCGGAATAATTTTTGCTGCGGCAAGAGTCCTCTCGATAAAATCGACGGCATCGGCAACATAACGGGCGCGATCCGTGTCCTCAATTCTCAAAATAAAATCCCCGCCGGAAGATTTTGCAAAAAGATAAGCATACAGCGCGGTACGCAAATTTCCTATGTGCATATATCCCGTCGGACTGGGTGCAAAACGTGTGCGAATCCTGTTCAAAAAATTTCCCTCCAAATATTTCAAAGATCGTTTCAGCCATTCAAATAATTTGCAATAGCCGTGTCATAATCGGCGGTATGTGCAAAGGCTTCCGCCGCCAATTTTTTGCGCGTGTCGTAATCGACTTCTCCGGTTTCGGCAACCATTTTTGCAATTTCGTCGTAACGATCCGGATTTGTAACGACCGTGACAAATTTAAAATTCTTTGCCGCCGCCCGAATCATTGCCGGCCCGCCGATGTCGATATTTTCGACGGCTTCAGCCAAAGTAACATTCGGCTTTTTTATTGTCGATTTGAACGGATAAAGATTCACAACGACCATATCGATGGGTTTAATGTCGTACTCTTCCATCTGTTTCAGATGTTCCGGATTGTCGCGAACGGCAAGGATACCGCCGTGAATTTTCGGGTTGAGAGTTTTTACTCTGCCGTCCATAATCTCCGGAAAACCGGTTACGTCGCTGACGTAAGTAACCGGAATACCCGCCGCCCGAATTGCCTTCATCGTGCCGCCGGTGCTGATAATTTCAACGCCGGCTTTGCTCAATTTTTTTGCAAGTTCGACCGCGCCCATTTTGTTTGAAACGCTTATCAATGCGCGTTTGATTTTGAGTTCCATAATTTTTTCCCCCTCATTTCGTCCTTATTGAAACGTCGCCGGCGTAAACCGTCCGCCGCCCTTCCGGAGTATCGACGACAAGCGCGCCGTCCGAATCAATGTCAACCGCAACGCCTTCAAAAGTTTCTCCGTTTTCCGCAGAAATTACGCGAATATTTTTTCCGAGAGTTATGTTGTATTTCCGCCAAAGTTTTAAAACGTCGTCAAAACCGTTTTTCAAAATTTCAATGTAAAGTTTGTCAAATTCTTCCAAAACAGCCCGGAAAAATTCAATTCGGGAAATTTCTTTTCCGGCAACTTCCGAAAGTGATGCGGCAATATCCCGGATCTCCGGAGGGAACTCTTCCCGGCTTATGTTTACGTTAATTCCCATACCGATAACGAGATAATTTATCCGAGAAATTTCGCCGCTCATTTCGGTCAAAATGCCGACAATCTTCCTGCCGTCGTGCATTATGTCATTCGGCCATTTTATTTGCGCCTTCAAATTAAATTTGTCCATAGCCCTTGCAACGGCAACCGCCGCCGTCAAAGTTGCTTTCGGTGCATCTTTCGGCAAAAAATTCGGGTGCAACAAAAGGGAAAACCAAATTCCCTTTCCGTTCGGCGAAAAAAAACTTCTGTCCAGCCGACCTTTGCCGCCGGTCTGTTCTTCCGCAACAATTATTGTCCCGTCCGGATATTTTGACGCAAGACTTTTCGCGACTCCGTTTGTCGAATCGACCGACTCAAAATGCCGGATTTTGTTTTCGTCCGTTCCGATAATTTTCGTGTCGAGTCCGGGAAGAATTTCGGCGGGCAAAAGTTTCTCCGTCAATCCCCGCAAACTGTAACCGGATTTTTCCCGGCTTTCAATGTCATAACCGAGAGTGCGAAGTTTTTTGATATGTTTCCAGACGGCCGTGCGGGTTATCCCGAGTTTTTCGGCAATACCGGCACCGGATACAAATTCTCCTTTCGCCTCTTTCAAAAATTCAACTGTCTTATTTTGCATTTGCGCTCCTCAAAATTTTCTCAAAAACAAGTTTCAATCGTTCCGATAATTTCGCCGCGATGATTTTTCAAGACCGGCGGGAATTTTTCGTCCAAAGCCGCCGCTTCTTCTTTAGTCAGCAGGTCGAGATATTTCAAAACCGCAATTACCATCGGCGTAATTGCGGCAAAACTTCCGTCCTCAATCTTGAAACTTATTCCGAGATCTCCGTCTTTGACGGCAAGACAATAAACCGCATCCGATCCGATTTTTGCAATTATTCTTCCTTTCGTGACTTCCGGAACCGCAAGATCTATTCTGCCGGTGCCGGAAACGATTTGAGGATATTTGCTCATGGCGTTGCAAATTTTTGTCGCCGCATCTTCATAATCTCCCCAGTTGCCTTTTTGCGGAGTGGAAAGTCGGGCATAAGCAAGTGCCATGTTGTAAATCGGCAGATAAAAAACCGGAACGCCGCAACCGTCGATACCGATTTCAAGTTTGTCCTCCGGAACTTTCGATGCCATCGCAACGTGTTTGAAAATAAGTTTTTGCGCCTCATGATCCGGTTGAGTGTAGCCTTCTGTCGGAACGCCGAGCATCATAGCCAACGCCAAAATTTGAGAATGTTTTCCGGAGCAGGCATTGTGAACCGGCAAAACTTTTTCGCCGGCGGCAATAATTTTTTTGTAAGCCTTGCCGCTCATCGGGCGAACAATACCACATTCGAGATAAGATTCGTCCAATCCGAGCTTCGCCAAAATTCCCCTGACAAGTGCGACGTGATTTTCCTCTCCGCTGTGGGAAGATACCAAAAGTGCAAGTTCTTCTTCGGTAATGTTATATTTTTCAAGTCCGCCGTTTTTGACGAAGGGCAAGGCTTGAAAGGGTTTTGCCGCCGAACGCCAGAACATTGTAAGTTGAGGATTTCCGACGGAGCCGACGATTTCGCCGGAAGTATTTACGGCAACCATATCGCCGCGATGAATATTTTCGACGTGTCCGCCGCGTGTATAATGCAATACTATTTCACTCATAAAATTTTCTCTCCTTTATCCGAAGTGCCGGCTTTTTTTGCCGGGCATTTATCGCAAGCATTTTGTTTTACGAATCACCTGCAGAAAAGTTATTTTGTTTTTTCTGCCAACATTGAAATTCCCCTGCAAGAAAATCACCGATTATAATATTCCCGGTTCTTGATTTGATTTCCGTCAGCAAAAATTTGACGGTTCATTTTCTCAAAGTTTGACGGAAAAATAATTTTCATTTATAATGACCGGCGGTGAAAATACGGTCGGTCGGTGCCACAAAATACAAAAAATTGAATTGAAACGTTGCAATTTGAGTCGAAGGGTCGGTCATATTTTTGCAACAGCGTGTTGACAAAATCTATCGTAAATGACAAATTTTCAAAATTTCGATAAAGGGAGGAATTTTTTGTGAAGGTAACGGAACAGGATATAAAAACCGTTGCAAGTCTTTCGCGTTTGAAAATTCGCGAAGACGAATCCGCACAAGTTATGGAACAACTCGACAAATTTTTGAATTACGTCGAAAATCTCCGGTCGGTCGATACTTCAAAAATTGAGCCGACGACTTACGCTTTGCCGATGCAAAATGTTTTTCGCGAAGATGTCGTCAAGCCGTCTTTGGACAGAGAACTTGCACTTTCAAATGCACCGCTCAAAGAGGACGGATATTTCAAAGTACCGCGTGTTTTGGAAGAGTAGGAGTGATTTGTTTTGAGTTTGTATAAAAAAACGGCGCACGAACTTCACGAACTTTTGCAAAAAAAAGAGATAAGTGCGGCGGAATTGACTAAAGACCTTTTCGCAAGAATCGACGAAAAAGAAAATTCGATCGGCGCATATTTGGAAATCACCCGCGACCGTGCAGAATTGAAGGCAAAAGAAGTTGACGAAAAAATTGCACGCGGCGAAAAAATTTCTCCGCTCGAAGGTATTCCGGGCGCGATTAAAGACAATATTTGTACGAAGGGAATCAAGACAACCTGCGCGTCAAAAATTTTGGAAAACTTTGTGCCGCCCTACGATGCAACCGTCATGGAAAAACTCAACGCCGAAAACTTTGTCGTTCTCGGAAAAGTGAACATGGACGAATTTGCGATGGGAGGTTCCACCGAAAATTCCGGATTTAAAGTTACTCACAATCCGCATGATTTGAGCAGAGTACCCGGAGGAAGTTCCGGCGGAAGTGCGGCGGCGGTTGCATCCGGTGAAGCAATTTTTGCGCTCGGATCGGATACCGGCGGC
>CAJOPK010000027.1 GCA_905236255.1 uncultured Selenomonadaceae bacterium
AAACTTATATCAGCCTGCGAAAACTCGAAAACAAAATTTTAAAAGAACTTGCCCGCTACTCAATGACTATGGAAGAAATTGAAAATTCGATTAAAGTTTCGATAGATCAATTTTACGGTATTGAAATAAATGATTTTGCGGTTGCCGTTGCGAAAACCGCGATGTGGATTGCCGAAAATCAAATGTTGCAGGAAACCGAAATACTCATAAAAAAAAATATTCCCGTTTTACCTTTGGCTTTTCCGTCCGCTGCGACAATTTCACCGTCATCGCCGACAAATTTTTTCATAAAATTTATTATCACGGTCGCAACTTTTTTCCGTCTGCCAAACTGATAATTCTGCTCATTGTCGGCTTGGACGGAATTTTTGTTATCCCGAAGTTTTTTGCCAAAAATTCTGTTCTGCTTTCTGCGAAAACCGGTATTTCGCAGAGTTCGGTCATTCCGCACAAAAATTTTATGAAACGCCCGTGCTTAAATCTCTTGTTTCGGTTGACTAAAACGTGTGATTTTTGTAAAATGCGTTTCGAATCCGGTCAACGTTTTTTTTTCGGATTGTGTTTGTGAAGGAGACGGTTTCCGAATGGCTAAAAAAAGCAGTTTCGTAAGTAAGATAAAGACTTTTCTGATATTGATTTTTGTATTGCTGATTTTGTTAATCGGCGGAATAGCGGGCGGAATTTTCGCCGGCGTAATAACCGAAGAACATATCGGCATGGCAAATGAAAAACTCGGCTTGTATAAGTTGCCGGTGGTCGGCGAATATTTCGACGTTCCCGAAGGTGTGGTATGGCCGCCGCCCGAAGAGGAAGTCACGGAAGAAGAAGAAAATAAAGAAAAACTTGCGCAGGGAACGCCCGGACAATCCTCCGCAAAAGCCGAAACAAAAGGCGAACAAAAACAGTCGAAAGACGTTAAGATTGACAAGAAAGACATTGAGGAGCAAATGCGTCAAAGACAATCTGCGGAAAAAAAGCGTATATCGAAACTTGCCAGAATTTATAACGGCATGAAACCGGAAGAGGCTGCGAATGCATTTGCAAGTTTGGATTTGGACACGGCGGTTTTGATTTTGCAAAAAATGGATGAAGATGCCGTCGCAAAAGTTTTGGCGAAAATGGATCCCGGAATGGCGGCGCAGGTTACCCAAATGCTCTTTGAGGGTACTCAACAACAGGTTTCTTTGCCCCAAAACATCACAACACAATGATCCGGAAATGTTGTAAAATTTTCGCCGGTACGACGGCGGGAAAAGCAACATTGCCGTTTATTGAAAGGAGAACTTAAAATTGCCGATAAAAATACCCGACAATTTACCGGCGACCGGTATTTTGGAAAGCGAAAATATTTTCGTCATGGACGCGGATCGTGCTTATTCGCAGGATATTCGACCGCTTAAAATTTTGATTTTAAACCTGATGCCGATAAAATCCGTAACGGAAACTCAACTCTTGCGACTTTTGGGAAATACGCCCCTGCAGGTTGAAGTTGATTTTATTTATACAAAATCTTACACGCCGACGCACACGGAGAAAGATTATTTGACCGAATTTTACGGAACTTTCGACGACGTTAAAGATAAAAAATACGACGGCTTTATAATTACCGGCGCGCCCGTCGAACTTATGGATTTTGAAGAAGTTGCTTATTGGAAAGAACTTGTCGAAATTATGGAGTGGAGCAAAACTCATGCATGGTCAACTTTCCACATTTGCTGGGGTGCTCAAGCCGGACTTTATTATCACTACGGCATACCTAAACACAATTTGGAAGAAAAAGTTTCCGGAGTATACAAACATTTTTTGTGCGTTCGACACGAAAAACTTTTCAGGGGATTCGACGACGAATTTTTTGTCCCTCATTCCCGTTACGTCAGCGAACTCCGGGAAGATATTGAAAAAGTCCCGGAACTTACGATTTTGTCGGAAGCTTATGAAGTCGGCGTTTATGCCGTCGCAAATCTGACCAAGCGTCAATTTTTTATAACCGGTCACGCCGAATATGATCCGGAAACTTTGAAAAACGAGTACGAGCGGGATCTGAAGGCCGGAATAAATCCCAACATTCCCCAAAATTATTTCAGGGACGATGATCCCAAAAAAGAACCGATCGTCAAATGGAGATCGGTTGCGCACTTGCTTTTTGCAAACTGGCTTAATTATTACGTTTATCAGGAAACGCCTTACGAAATTGATTCGATTTAACCTTTTTGTCGGCAATCCCTTGACAAAATAATTTCAGACAAAGCCGGCTCTTTACGACGAGGAAAAAATTATGACCGACGAAAACAAAGTTGCGTTTATAACGTGTGTAAACAGTGATTATTGGTATGATGAATGTCTTTTGTATTTGAAGCATTTGAAAATTCCGCAGAATATGACTGCCGAATTTATCGATATTCGCGAGGCTCCTTCAATGACTTCCGGATACAATTCGGCAACAAAAAGAACCGATGCAAAGTATAAAGTTTATTTGCATCAGGATACTTTCGTCGTAAATAAAAATCTTGTTTCGGATTTGCTGAAAATTTTTTCAGACCGGACAATCGGCGCCGTCGGTGTGATAGGTTGCAGAAATTTACCGAAAACCGGCGTTTGGTGGGACGGAATGAGAACTTACGGAAGGGTTCTGCATGCCTGTGAACCGGAAAGCGTTGTTGATTCGCATTGCAACGAACCCGACGGAGATTATATGGAAGTTGAATCTGTTGACGGTCTTTTTATCGCGACTCAATACGATTTGAAATGGCGCGAGGATATTTTTGACGGCTGGCATCTTTATGACACTTCAATTTGTAAGGAAATGCAACGTGCCGGCTACAGGGTTGTCATTCCGAATCAATCCGAAGATTTTTGGTGTATTCATTGCCCGAAAGAAAAACCTTTGGATCCGATTTATCGCAAGTATCAAAAAGTCTTTTTGCGGGAATACGGCGGGGAACTTAACCCGGAGGTTTAACCGAAAGCCGGTTAAAAATAACCGAACTTCAACGGACTTAAAAATTCCAAAGATTTCTTGATTCTGACCGTATTGTTACTCCGGTGTCGGGAGGGGGTTGCGGACGTTGACTTTTTCAGTCCTTGTGGAAAAGATCAACCGGCGATTACGATTTGTACGAACTTTTTGACCGAATCGACAAAATTTACCGGCTTGGTGATAAAATCCGAAAATGGAGGGATTTTTTATGAATGATTATGAATTGAAGTACGGTTGCAATCCGAATCAAAAACCGGCACGGGTTTTTTCGGAAACAGGCGAATTACCCTTTGAAGTTTTGAACGGACGAGCGGGTTACATAAATTTACTTGACGCGCTCAACGGGTGGCAACTTGTAAAAGAGTTGCGCGAGGCAACCGGACTTCCGGCGGCTGCATCTTTTAAGCACGTCAGTCCGGCGGGAACCGGTGTCGGTCTGCCGCTTGACGATGTTTTGAAAAAAATTTATTTCGTCGAAGGTGAACTCACTCCTCAGGCGGCGGCTTACGTCCGTGCAAGAGGTGCGGACAGAATGAGTTCTTACGGGGATTTTGCGGCTCTTTCGGACGAATGTGACGAATCGACCGCCGAATATATCAAGCACGAAGTCAGCGACGGAATAATTGCGCCGGGATATACTCCGAAGGCTTTGGAAATTTTGAAGTCGAAACGCAAGGGAAATTATCTCGTCTTGAAAGTAAATCCGAATTTTAATCCGCCGGAAATTGAAAGAAAGCAGATTTTCGGAGTAACTTTTGAACAGAAACGCAACGACATAAAAATTACCGAAGATTGTTTGAAAGATATTCCGACCGCAAACAAAAATTTTTCGGACGAGGCGCGCAGAGATCTTTTGATTGCTTTAATCACTTTGAAATACACTCAATCAAATTCGGTCTGCTATGCAAAAGGCGGTCAGGCAATAGGAATAGGTGCCGGTCAGCAAAGTCGGGTTCATTGTACCCGGCTTGCCGGAAATAAAGCGGATAATTGGTTTTTGCGCCAAAGTCCGCAGGTTTTAAATCTTCCCTTTAAACCGGACATCAAACGCCCGGACAGGGACAATGCCGTTGACGTTTATATCGGCTCCGAAAGCGGCGATCTTTTGGACGGAGATAATTGGAAAAATGTTTTCACCGAAAAACCGCCGAAATTTACCGACGAAGAAAAACGCGCTTGGCTCAAAAATTTGAAAGGCGTTGCGTTGGGATCCGATGCTTTTTTCCCGTTCGGCGACAACATCGAACGCGCTCACAAGTCCGGAGTGGAATTTATTGCTCAAAGCGGCGGCTCCATTCGTGACGACAACGTAATCGAAACTTGCGACAAATACAATATTGCAATGGCAATGACACATATCCGGCTTTTCCACCACTGAAATAAAAAGTTTTTTTTGAAAAAACTTTAACGGAAGTTTTAAAATCACCGATATAACTTTCGGAACGAAAAAAATTTGTCGACACGGACGTCGGTTTTACATAAAGGGAGAGTGCTTAACTATGATGAGATCATTGTGGTCGGCGGCGTCCGGAATGAAGGCGCAGCAGACAAATATGGACGTGGTTGCTCACAACCTCGCAAATGTCAATACTTTCGGCAACAAAAAAGTTCGCGCCGAATTTCAAGATTTGGTTTATCAAACTTTGCGCGATGCCGGCGGAACTTCCGGAAACGGCACGCAGTACCCGCAAGGCTTGCAGGTCGGTTTGGGCGTTCGTGTTTCCGCAACTCACAGAATTTTTACGCAGGGTCCTTTGCAGACGACGGACAATCCGAATGATGTCGGTATTCAGGGCGAAGGATTTTTCCAGATTCAGTTGCCGGACGGAACAACCGCTTACACACGCGACGGATCTTTCAAACTTGATTCTCAACGCCGCCTTGTAACAAGTGACGGATTTTTGCTTACGCCGGGAATCACTCTTGACGACAACGCGACAATGGACAGCGTCGTAATAAGCTATGACGGGCGCGTTTCGGATACTCCCGCCGGCGGTCAGCAGACCGAAATAGGACAGATAACGTTGGCACGTTTCATAAATCCGGAAGGTCTTTATTCCTACGGCAAAAATCTTTTCCTTGAAACCGCCGCTTCCGGTGCGCCGATTGTCAGCAACCCCGGCACCGACGGCGCGGGTGTTTTGACACAGGGAACGGTTGAAATGTCCGGCGTTCAGGTCGTCGAAGAAATGGTCAACATGATTGTTGCACAGCGCGCTTACGAATCAAATTCAAAAGCCGTCACAACTTCCGATTCCATGCTTGAAATTGCAAACCAGCTCAAGCGTTAATTTCGCTTTAAAGTCATGAGAAAATTATTTTTCTTTGCCGTCCTGATTTTTGCGTTGAGTTTAAATTCGCAAGTCTTTGCACAAATTTTGCCGGGTGACGAGCTTGAAAAATTGGCCGTTGCGGAAGTCGAAAATATACTTGCCGGGCGCGGCGAATATCGCCGGCATGAAGTAAACGTGATGCAAAGACTTCAAGGAATACGTCTGCCGGAAGGCGTGATTGACGTAAAAGTTGTTACGCCCTCTCAAATAAATTATGTCGGGGTTACTCCGGTAAGGGCGCGGATTTTCCTCAACGAAAAGGTTTATCGTGACATAAATATTGCAATGACCGTCAGAGTTTACGACAATGTGATTGTGGCGACCCGTGACTTGAGAATTGATGCGCCGGTTGTTGAGGCGGATTTTCGGGTTGCGGAAATTGCGATTGACGGCAGAAACGAGTTCGTAAAAAATTTTGACGATGTGAAAGGACTTGTTCCCCTGCGATATATTCGCGCCGGTTCTCCGGTGACTCGGGGACATTTTCAAACGCCGATTGTTATCGAATACAATCAACCGATAAGAATAATTACCCGTTATCACGGAGTTGAGGCGGCGGCAAAGGGAATTGCACTCGGTCGCGGTCGTATCGGTCAAATCATCAGAGTAAAAAATGAAGCGTCGGAAAAAGTTGTTTCGGCGCGTGTGCTTGACGCTCAAACGGCGGAAGTAATTTTGTGAAAACCGCAAACAAAAAGTAAAATCCGTCACAACATTGAAGTTTTGGCGGATTTTACTTTTTGCGTATTGTGAACAAAATTTCGATTTAAACCGGTTCTAAACGTGAACTTTGTTTTGGAGTTCTTCGGCGTGTTTCTTTTCAAAAAATTCTATCAGCGAATCCAAAATTTGCTCGCGATTCAAAGATTTCAGCAAATATCCGTCCGGTTTCAACGCAAGAACTTTCAAGACACTTTCCCGATCGCCTTTGCCCGTCAAAAACATTACCGGAATGTTGTCAACTTTCGTTTCGCTGCGGATCATCTCCAAAACTTGCGGTCCGGAAATTACCGGCATTTCATAATCAAGGAGAATCAAATCCGGGCGATTGTCGGCAATATACATCAAAGCCTGTGTTCCGCTGGTGACGATTGTGACGCGATATTCGTCGTCAAGCCAACCCTTCATCATCTTGAGGAAAGTCGGGTCGTCGTCAACGAGCAAAATACTTTTCTTCGCGTCGCGTGCATCGACCGCCTGAGCCAAAATTCCCACTTCCGCCACAAGTCTTTTCAAATCGACGGGGCGTTCAAATTTTGCGGCTATTGCGGATTTCGGTATCGCATTTTCCACGGCGGAAATTTCATCGGCATTTCCCAAAAGCACGAGCATTTTTTCCTCTTCAATGCAAACGTCTTTCAAATAGACGAGAACTTCCGGAATGTCTTCGAGAAATTTTCCGAGATAAAAAACGAAAATCGAAATATCGTCTTTGTATTCCGAAAGTTGTTCGACGACCGGATCGACGCGGGTAACTTCATACCCGGCAGATTCAAGATTTTTTTGAATGGAATTTCCCATAAAAGAAACGCCTTGACTTATAAATAAAATTTTCGTTCTCAATTCCGGTACCTCCGATTTTTGATTGGGGTTTATTCGTCAAAACCCGGTCTTATTCCTTCCCCGCAAAACGTCTCAAAAAATGAAAAACTCTGTCAAAATAAGCATCGGGATCTTTCTTTTTCGCATCGGCATGACCGGCTCCCTTGACGGTCATTTTCTCCTTGACGGGCGCGGCCGAGGCGGCATAAAGTTCATTCATCATCGAATAAGGGACAAGTTTATCCGAATCGCCGTGAATGAAAAGAGTCGGGACTTTTGTATTTTTGACGACTTTTACCGGAGCGGCATCGGACAAAAATTCTCCCGTTTCAATTTTGCTCACAATATCGACGCAGGTCATGATCGGAAATTCCGGCAATCCGAAAATGTCTTTCAACTTGACGGTAAACATATCGTAAGCGCTCGTATAGCCGCAATCTTCGACGACGGCGACGACGTTTTCCGGAAGATCGAGCGCGGAAGTCATCAAAGTTGTTGCGGCTCCCATGGAAACGCCGTGAATTACAATTCTTGCGTCCGAATCTTCGGAAACAATCTTATCAATCCAAAGTTTAATATCTTCAGATTCTTTTGTTCCCATTGTCATGAAAATTCCGCCGCTTGTACCGGCTGCCCTCAAATCCGGTGTCAAAACATTGTAACCTTCCTTAAGGTATTCTTCGGCATAATCGAAGGCGTAAGTTTGATCGCGTCCGTAGCCGTGAATCAAAATCGCGTACCGGTGAGTTTCTTTGTCCGGATAAAATTTCGTGGCTTTCAGGTCGAAACCGTCGGCGGATTTTATGGAAACAATTTCGTTTTTGAAATCCGGTTTGGGCGGGGCAAGCAATCCCGGCGTTGCAATTTCGGCACATGCCGGCGGGGGTGCAAGCGGATCGACGTCGTTGCCGCGTTTCAAAGCGTAGCCTACAAAATAATCCCCGACAAAATAAACCGCGCCGAATATAAGGATAATCAAGACGGCAATTGCCGCCAAAATTTTATGTTTCAATTTCATTTTTTTACTCTCCGAAAAATTTTTCTTGAAGAATACCGGTTGCCTTTATTCCCGTCAAGTTGACAAAAATTTATTTTTCCGGATCGTCCGGACTCAACAATTTCCGGTATAAACATATTTCAAGTGAGTACGCGCAATTTCCGCAAGCGCATATATTTTTTTTACATCGGTCGGCGGAAGATTTTTGACTTTGTAACGCGGAAAAAATCTGCTGACGTGCAGGGGAATTTCCGGAGAAATTTCCGCAAGCGCGCCGGCTTCCGCAAGCATATCCTCTTGCGAATCGTTCATTCCGGGAACAATCAAAGTGGTAACTTCCACATGACAACTTTCCGCCGCAAGTTTAATCGTCTGCATTACCGTATCAAAATATCCGCCCAGATAATCGTAAACTTTTTGACTGAAACCTTTCAAGTCAATATTCATCGCGTCAATCAGCGGCAGAATTCTTTTCAGCGCGCCGGCGGCAACCGTGCCGTTTGTTACGAGAACGGATTTTAAGCCGACGGACTTCAAAATTTCCGAAGTGTCCCGGACAAATTCGTAACTTATGAAAGGTTCGTTGTAAGTGAAAGCGACTCCGATATTTCCGCGACTTTTTAAATCGACGGCAATTTTTACAAGTTCGTGCGGCGAAATTTTTTGCGTACCGAAAGTCGAATCCGCCATCGAAATTTCAAAATTTTGGCAAAAAGGACAATTCAAATTGCAGCCGTAACTTCCGACGGACAAAATCGCACTTCCCGGATAAAAACGGTTGAGCGGTTTTTTCTCAATCGGATCAAGCGCAATCGAAGTCAATTCGCCGTAATTGAGCGGAATTATTTTTTCGCCGTTATTTTTTCGCGCCCGGCATCTGCCGATTTCTCCCGGATTCAGCCGACAATGGTGCGGGCAAATTTCGCAAGTTTTCATTGTTCCGGAGTTTTAATGATGAGCGCAATGAAAATCAAATCTTCTTCGCCGATATTTTCGATCGCGTGCATGGAACCGTCCGGACAGAAAACCGTTTGACCGGACGAAATTTCATAAATTTTGTCGTTGTCGTTGTATTCGGCTTTCCCTTGCAAAATGTGATAAGTCTCCGAGTTGCCGTGATGGTAGTGAGTTCCGAGCGACGCGCCCGGCGGAACGGTAACTTTTGCAAACATTTCGCACTGTCCGAGCATTTCTTTCGGAGTGAGCAAATGGGTTATTTGGATTTCACCTTTGCCGCCGGCTTTGTTTTTGGCGGTAACGGTTTCGGATTTGATAATCAAATTGATTCCCTCCCGTAAATTTTTTTCTGCAGAATACTTCAATGCTTAAAAAGTGTCAAGTTTTTGATTAACGACAATTCACAATATTCGGCGCAACGAATTATAATTCGTCGGTGAAAATTTTTCAAAAAATTTTTTAAAATTCCGTATCCGTAATGCGAAATTTATCGATCGGGCAAGGAATTTAACGCTTTTGAACGAAATTATGTAAAGCCGGTCGAAAATATCGGTTATTTTGAGGAGGAAAAAGCTTATGGAGTACATTAAACTAGGAAATTCCGATTTGAATGTTTCGCGAATTTGTTTGGGCTGTATGGGTTTCGGAAATCCGAAAACCGGTCAACACTCGTGGACGCTTGACGAAGAAAATTCCCGCGAAATTATAAAACACGCGCTTGACTCGGGGATAAATTTTTTTGATACGGCGATTGCTTATCAGAACGGAACAAGCGAGCAATTTTTGGGGCGCACAATAAAAAATTTCGCAAGACGTGAAGACGTTGTGATTGCGACGAAATTTTTGCCGCGCTCGGAAAGTGAAATTGCGGATAAAATAAGCGGGCAAAAACATATTGAGAAAATGTTGGACAAAAGTTTAAAAAATCTCGGCACCGATTACGTCGATTTGTACATTTATCATATGTGGGACTATCAAACGCCGATTTTTGAAATTTTGGACGGTCTGAACAATGTCGTAAAGACCGGAAAAGTTCGTTATATCGGCATTGCTAATTGTTACGCATGGCAACTCGCAAAGGCAAATTTTTTGGCGGAAAAGAACAACTTTGCAAAATTTGTTTCCGTGCAAAATCATTACAATTTGATCTTCAGGGAAGAAGAGCGGGAAATGAAAGATTTTTGCGAAGAGGAAAATATTGCGATGACACCTTACAGCGCGTTGGCAAGCGGAAGGTTGTCAAAAAAACCGGGCGAGACTTCAAAGCGTCTTTCGGAAGATTCTTATGCAAAATTTAAATATGATTCGACGGTCGAAATCGATTCAAAAATAATTGCGCGGGTGATCGAACTTTCGGAAAAATATTCCGTTTCGATGACCGAAATTTCATTGGCTTGGCTTTTGACAAAAGTTTCTTCGCCGGTTGTCGGTGCAACAAAATTTTGTCACATTGACGGCGCGGTAAAATCCGTCGATTTTAAACTTTCCGATGACGACGTAAAATATTTGGAAGAACTTTACATTCCCCACAAATTGTCGGGAGTTATGGCTCAAAACAAACCGAACTCAAAAAAAGATTCGCAAGTTTGGATGAAAAATGCGCCGAAAGACTAAAAATATCGGAGGTAAATTTTGTGGAAAGTTTATATTCAAGCGAAATCACAATTTTGGGAATAGGAAATACAATTTTGACGGATGAAGGTTTCGGCGTTCGCGTAATTGAATTTTTGCGGGAAAATTATGATTTTCCGGGAAATGTCGGGCTTATCGACGGCGGGACGCTCGGAGTGGAATTGACGCATTTTATAACGGGAACTTCAAAACTTTTGATAGTCGATTCTATTGACGGCGGGGCTGAACCGGGAAAAATTTTTCACCTCAAAGACGACGAAATTTTAAAGCACTTTTCTCAAAAAATTTCGTCGCATGAAATAGGTATTCAGGATTTGCTGACAATGTTTGAAATCACCGGCAAAAAAATTCCGGTCGTCGAACTTTTGGGAGTACAGCCTTACATTTTGGACGCGGGAACGGAACTTTCGCCGGAAATGAAGAAGATTTTGCCGAAAATTGTCGAAGAAGTGATAAAAGTTTTAAAGTCATGGAAAACAGAAACAACAAAAAAAATTTGACAAGTCGAAAAAGGATTCGCAAAAAGTGCGGGTGATTCGTCATGAATGAAATAAAGTTAAGACCTTATCAACAAAATTTTATAAATGACGTGCGCAGCGAATTTGCGTCGGGTCACCGGAGAGTTTGCGGAGTGGCTCCGTGCGGCGCGGGAAAAACAATAATTACCGGTTGGATGATTCGCGAATCTTTGGAAAAAGGCAAACGTTCAATTTTTTTCGTCCACCGGCAGGAACTCATAGATCAGACTTCAAGAACTTTTGAAATGCTGGGAATACCTCACGGAATAATTGCGGCGGGATCGAAAGCAAATTATGAATTGCCCGTTCAAATTGCAAGCGTTCAAACTTTGGCGCGCAGGTTAAATACCGTTCCCGCTCCGGATTTTCTGATCTGTGACGAATGTCATCATATTTTGGCGAATACCTACAAAAAGATTTTAAGCAAATATGACAAGGCTTTTCTTTTGGGAGTAACCGCCACCCCGCAAAGAACCGGCGGAATAAATTTGGGGGATATTTTTTCTTCGCTGGTCGAAGCACCTTCCACACGCGAATTGATAGAGCTTGGAAATTTGACCGACTTCAAATATTTTGCTCCGGACGAAAATCTGCAACTTGACAACATTAAATTAAAATTCGGCGAATATGTGAACAAAGACTTGGAAAAAGTCATGGGCAAACAAAAAATTACCGGCGACATTGTCGCTCATTACAAACGACTTGCCGCCGGGAAATCCGCAATCTGTTACTGCGTCAACATAAAACATTCAAAGCAGGTTGCCGCCGCCTTCAATGCCGCCGGTATTCCCGCCGCCCATTGTGACGGGGAAACAAGCAAAGACGTTCGTGCCGCCATTGTCGAAAATTTTCGTATCGGCAAAATAAAAGTCCTCTGCAATGCGGAACTTTTCGGAGAAGGTTTTGACGTTCCGAATATGCAGGCGGTGATACTTGCCCGTCCGACAAAATCCTTGACTCTTTACACTCAACAATCAATGCGTGCGATGCGTCCCGATGCGGACGATCCGAATAAAGTTGCGTTGATTATAGATCACGTCAAAAATTATGAAAATTTCGGCTTGCCGGATACGCCGCGCTATTGGTCGCTTGATCCGAATCCTCCGAAAATTCCGGGAACCGCGCCCATGAAAAATTGTCCGAAATGTGATTTCCTCGTCCATTTAAGCACAAAGACCTGCCCGAATTGCGGCTTTAAATTCCGTACCGAAGAAAATTTTGAGGCCGCCGCCGGCATATTGAGCAAGGTGGACAGCGTACCGGAAATTCCCGAACCGCAAAAACGTCCGCGAATAAGACACGCGCCGAGAAGTCCGGAAGATTTTATGAGAATTGCCAAAAAGAAAAAATACAAAACCGGATGGGTCGCCGTCAGATCCCTTGCCTTTGCCCGTTCACTTGATGATTGCGAACATATAGCGGAAGTTTGCGGATACAAAAAAGGCTGGGCTTGGCACAAATGGCAGGATATTTTGAAAAAGCGGGAAGAAGAGGAGGACGAAGATTAAGAAAATATTTTGGTAAATAATTTCACAAGCGAATATTACACGCCGGCAAATTCCGAAGGTCTTTCTTCACTCAACTTGTAATTCCACAACAACGCCTTTACAATTCTTTCCGCCGCAAATCCGTCGCCGTAAGGATTGCAGGATTCCGCCATTTTTTTATATTCCGTTTCGTCGGTCAACAAAAGTTTTGCCGCCGAATAAATTTTTTCCTTGTCCGTTCCGATAAGTTTTACCGTTCCGGCTTTGACCGCCTCCGGTCTTTCGGTTGTATTTCGCAAGACCAAAACCGGTTTTCCGAGTGCCGGAGCTTCTTCCTGAACGCCGCCGGAATCGGTCAAAATCAAAGTCGATCTGCTCATCAAATTTGCAAAGGGTTCATAATCGAGCGGATCAATCAGACGGACTCTTTCAAGACCGCCGAGTTCTTCGTTGACGACTTCCCGGACTTTCGGATTTTTGTGGACGGGAAAGACAATTTCGACATCTTCAAATTCTTCCGTCAACTCTTTTAACGCTTTATAAACATGGCGCATCGGTTCGCCCAAATTTTCGCGTCGGTGAGTCGTCACCAAAATTACGCGCTTGTTTTTGTAGTCGATATTTTCCAAAAGTTCGTCGTCAAATTTAAAATCCGAATTGACCGTCGTATAAAGCGCGTCAATAACCGTATTGCCCGTGACAAAAATTTTGTCCGGATTTACGTTTTCGCGCAGAAGATTTTCTTTTGAGGTGGAAGTCGGCGCAAAGTGAAGATCGGCAAGCGCGCCGGTCAATTTTCTGTTCATTTCCTCCGGGTAAGGAGAATATTTGTCGCCCGTTCTGAGTCCCGCCTCCACATGACCGACGGAAATTTGCCTGTAATAAGCTGCCAAAGCCCCCGCAAAAGTTGTGGTGGTGTCGCCGTGAACGAGAACAATATCCGGCTTACATTCCTCAAAAACTTCATTGAGTCCGGAAAGGACGCGGTTTGTGATGTCGTACAAAGTCTGCCCTGCGGACATTATATTCAAGTCGTAATCCGGACGAATTTTAAAGAGTTTCAAAACCTGATCCAACATTTCCCGGTGTTGGGCGGTGACGGCGACGACGGATTGTATTTTGTCGCCGTGCTTTTCAAGTTCGGTAACAACCGGAGCCATTTTTATTGCTTCCGGACGCGTTCCGAATACCGTCATGACTTTTAATTTTTTTTCGTCCACAATCTTACTCTCCCTTCGCCGGTCAACCGTTCATTTTCAAAATTCCGAGTTTCCTTGCGCCGTAAACAATCGCGCATATGACTATAAACAAAATCATGAAGGCAATTTGATTGCTGACTTCCGTCAATGCAACGGCACTCAATCCCAAAAGCGCGCTGATAACATACATGAGCAAAACCGCCTGACGTTGAGTAAATCCGAGTCCCAAAAGTCTGTGATGCAAATGACCTTTGTCCGGGCGAAAAATCGGAACGCCGCCGCGATACCTTCTGACTATCGCAAAGGTCGTGTCCAAAATCGGAAGTCCCAAAGCCAAAATCGGAACAATCAACGCAATGGTCGCCGCGCTCTTTACCGCGCCGATAATTGAAATTCCGGCAAGCATAAATCCCAAAAACATACTGCCGGAGTCCCCCATGAAAATGCAGGCGGGATTGAAATTGTAATACAGAAATCCGCAAGCCGCTCCCGCCAATGCCGCCGTCAGGACGGTTACCAAAATTACATTCTGCTCCAATGCAACGATTAAAATCGTTATGGAGGCTATCGCCGCAACGCCCGCCGCAAGTCCGTCCAGTCCGTCAATCAGATTGACCGTGTTTGTAAGTCCCACAATCCAGATCATCGCCGCCGGTGCCGCAAATGCACTCAAGTAAAAATAATCTCCGAAAGGATCGGTTATGAAATCTATTCTTACGTCGAAACCGAAAACCAAAACAGCCGCCGCAAAAATTTGACCGAGTAATTTTACTTTTGCCGGCAAGTCTTTGTAATCGTCAATCACTCCGATTAAAACAATCAAACTTCCGGAAATTACAAGCCCCATGACTTCATGCAACATTTCCCCGTCAAGATCCGTCATCACCGAAACGATAACGATTGAAATCAAAAACGCCGCATAAATTCCGACACCGCCTATTCGGGGAATGGGTTTTTTGTGTACTTTTCTTTTGTCCGGCGCGTCCATTGCTCCCGTTTTTGCCGCAAGTATGATCACGCCCGGCGTTATCATCAGAACCACACCGGCCGCAATCAGAAAAGACAAGATATATTCAGGCATTAAATTTTTCTGCCCCCCGTCTTAAAAAATTTTAACTCACTTTCAACAAAAGCGAATTTTACACCGGCTTTTTTGGTGCGTCAATCAAAAAATGCCGTTATTCCGGGAATTATCCTGCCGAAAATCGGATAATTTTTTGCAGGGGAATTTTGATCCGGACAGAAAAAATAATCTCGAAAATTTAAAGAAATGGGGTAAAAAAAATGTCTGTCGACAAAAATTTGTTTTTGTACGATCTTGCCGTCGTTTCAATAATGAAAAACGAAGCCCGTTATGTCAAAGAGTGGCTGGATTATCATTTGCTTGCCGGAGTAAATCATTTCTTTATTTATGATAATGACAGTCCCGACAACATACGGGAAGTTTTGCAACCTTATATCGAAAAGGGCATTGTCACATACATTTTTTATCCCGG
>CAJOPK010000028.1 GCA_905236255.1 uncultured Selenomonadaceae bacterium
CGGGGCGGCGCCGCTTGTCCGTAATTTCGGAGTTAAAAATCGGCGTTTATTTATTCGGATCGCCGGAAAATTTGTGAAACGCCCGTGTCCGGCGTCCGAAATATTTCAGCGGATGAAGTATGTGAATTTTTTGGGAGATTAAAGGAAATTGGTCGGGAAGTGACGAAAATGTAACCGAAAAAATTTTCGGAAGATGAAAATGTGCAAAAAAAATAAACCGGCGATCTTTTTTGAATAAGTTGGAATATACAGCCAAACTTTACGGGAAAATTTTTATAACGGTTGACCCGATATTGTACCGGAAAGGAGAATTGAGAAATTTGATAAAAATAGATAACCTGAATTTAAATCTGGGCGTTCGCGAAATTTTTTCCGGCTTGAATTTTGAAGTTCGTCCCGGCGAAAAAATCGGATTGATAGGCGGCGAAGGTTCCGGAAAATCCACTTTGCTGGATATTATCTCCGGCAGATTGCCGGTAACTTCCGGGCGGGTTGAAGTTTCCGGCGAAGTTCAAACCGTCAACGGAAATGTTTATGCCGATTTTTCCGAACTCCGCATGGTCGAAATGTCCGCAATCGAAAAACTCAAGCGCGCTTTGAGAGGTCTGCGCGACAGTGAAGTAATTTTGCTTTTGGACGAACCGACGAACAATCTTGACGAGGTCGGAATCGAATGGTTGATAAAATTTTTGCGTTCGCGAAAAGACTTGACCGCAGTCGTCGCCGGAAACGACAGATATTTTTTGAAGAGAACCTGCAACCGGATTGTTCAACTGGGAAAAATGGAATCCGAGCCGATAACTTTGGACGGCGCAAACGATTTTGAAATTTACAAGCCGGACGATTTTGCCGCTCCGAAAGTTTTGGAAGTGGCTGATTTGATAAAAATTCGCGACGGCGATCCGATTTTTAAGCATATCGGATTTACTTTGCGTCAGGGTCAAAAAGTTGCATTTGTCGGGAAAAATGAATTGGGAAAATCCAAACTTCTGAAAACTCTGGCTCTTGCAAGTGAAGGAGATCCCGGCAGAGATGTCAAAGGCACGATTGAATTTCATGAAGGCGCAAAAATCGCTTATATGCCGCGCGTTTATTCCGGGACTTCCGCACGGACGGAGATTGAAAAACTCCAAAATTCTCACGCAAATTTTTTGATTCTCGATAATCCGACTTCGTGCCTGGATCTTCCCAAAATTAAAGCATTGGAATATGCGCTGGCAAAATTTCCGGGTACCGTCGTTTTTGCCGATGAGGACAGAGTTTTTATCGATACCGTTGCAACGCGGATAATAAATGTCACGCCGGACGGAACGGTTGACAGAATTTGCGGTTACGAGGAATTTTTGGCAAATGAAACCGTAAAAGCGCAAATTGAAGAAAAATATAATTTTACCGAATGACGGGAGATGATTTATAATGTCGCTCAAAGGGATAAGGGGCGCAATAACCGTCGAAAAAAACGGCAAAGAGGAAATTTGGGAGGCGGCAAAAATCCTCGTCAAAGAAATTTTGTCGTCGAATAAAATTTTGCCGGAGGACATCGGCGCGATAATTTTTTCCTCGACGGAAGATTTGACCGCAGCTTTTCCGACAACCGGAGCAAGGAAATTGCCGGGAATGAATTTTGTCCCGCTTTTCGATACCCGTTTGCCGGACGTTGAAACGGATTTGCCGATGTGCATGAGAGTTTTGATTTTGGCTGAAACGGAAAAGCAACAAAATGAAATTTGTCACATATATTTGAGAGGTGCAAAAAATCTGCGTCCGGATTTGAAAAAGCGACCGGATTAAATGTCACCGGTCGTTTGTCTTGTTATTTACCGATTTAATTCGTTTTTTCTTTTTGCTTATGGGTTTAAATTCAAAAAATCGGTTATTCTTGATTGCAGGTGAAGTAAATAAAAATGAACACGGACAATTTGATTTTTGGAAGAAATTCGGTCGGCGAACTTTTAAAATCCGGTCGAAGTATTAACAAGATTTTGTTTGCAAAAGGTAAACTTGACGGATCCGTTCAAAAGATTTTTGCCGATGCAAAAAATTCCGGGACGGTCGTGGAATTTGTCGAAAGAGAAAAACTTGACAAAATTGCCGGCGGCAAAAATCATCAGGGAGTGGCGGCTTATGCCGCCGCAATTCAATATTCGACCGTTGAAGAAATTATGGAATATGCGGAAAGCAAAAACGAAGCGCCGTTTATTGTGTTGCTTGACGAAATCGAAGACCCTCAAAATTTGGGCGCAATTTTGCGAACCTGTGATGCGGTCGGCGTTCACGGCGTAATAATTCCGAAAAGAAGAAACGCGCCGATAAATTCGACCGTCGCAAAAACTTCCGCCGGTGCCGTCGAATATGTAAAAATTGCAAAAGTTACCAATGTCGCTCAAACTTTGAAGGAATTAAAAAAACTCAATCTGACGATCGTCGGAAGTGACATGACCGGTGAAATTGAGTTTACAAAAGCCGATTTGACCGGCGGAATTTGTTTCGTAATAGGCAACGAAGGCAAAGGCATGCGCCGCCTGACACGTGAAAACTGCGATTTGCTTGTAAATATTCCCATGATCGGAAAAATAAATTCGCTTAATGCTTCCGTTGCCGGCGCTGTGATAATGTACGAAATCTTTCGGCAACGTCGAAAATAAAAAAATGGCGGAGAAGGTGGGATTCGAACCCACGGTGCCTTTCGACATCACCGGTTTTCAAGACCGGCTCCTTAAACCACTCGGA
>CAJOPK010000029.1 GCA_905236255.1 uncultured Selenomonadaceae bacterium
GAAGTCGGAATGGTTTTTCAGCGTTTCAATCTTTTTCCTCACATGACGGTTTTGGACAACATAACCCTTGCGCCGCAAAAAGTCCGCAAAATCGAAAAATCCCGCGCCGAACAAAATGCACAGGAACTCCTTGACAGAGTGGGACTCGGTGACAAGGCGGCTGCTTATCCGAATCAACTTTCCGGCGGTCAACAGCAGCGTGTTGCCATTGCACGGGCTTTGGCAATGCAACCGAAAGTGATGCTGTTTGACGAACCGACTTCCGCACTTGATCCGGAAATGGTCGGCGAAGTTTTGGACGTTATGCAAAGACTTGCCGAAAGCGGCATGACAATGGTAATCGTCACCCATGAAATGGGATTTGCGCGGGAAGTCGGGACGCGGCTTTTGTTTGTGGACGGCGGCTATATCGTTGAAGAAGGCGTACCGAAAGAAGTTTTTGAAAATCCGAAGGAAGAGAGAACAAAACTTTTCCTGTCAAAGATTTTGTGATTTTTTCTGCGGGAGGTTTAAGTGAGATGAAAGTTTTTAAAATTCTCTGCGCGACAATGATTTTGATTTTGGGAATGTTTTCCGGAGGTTGCGGAGAAGATTCTCAAAATTCCGGCAAGCGGGTTGTTGCCGTATGTTTCCCGAATACAACTCCGAGTTGGCAACGAAACGGCGATTCTCTCAAAAAACTTTTGGAGGAAGAAAATTTTACCGTCAATGTTCAATTTGCAGGCACCGTTGACGAACAAAAAAAGCAGGTTTCGGAAGTCATTGAAAGCAAGCCGAATTGTATGGTAATCGGCGCGATTGATTCCGCCGCTTTTGCCGATGTTCTCGCTCCCGCCAAAGAATACGGTATTCCGGTTATTGCTTTTGACAGAATAATTTTCGATACGGATGCCTTGAGTTATTATGCCAGTTTTGACAATGAAGCGATAGGTGACGCGATGGGGCTTTATTTTGAATCCGCACTCAATCTGAAAAACGGCGGCGGTCCTTACAATATCGAACTCTTTGCCGGCGGCCCGGCGGACAACAACGCGCATCTGTTTTTCAAAAATACGATGGCAATTTTGGAGCCGTATTTTAAAACCGGTCAACTTGTCTGCCCTTCCGGTCAGATGAATTTTGATTCGGTCGCCACAGCCGATTGGAATTCCGCAAATGCCCGCACGCGCATGCAAAAACTTTTGACACAATATTATTCCGACGGAAAACCTTTGCACGCCGTTTTGAGTCCCAACGATGACATTGCCGGCGTAATTTTGGACGAGATTCAAAAAGCGGGAAAACCTTCCCCGTTGATTTCCGGTCTTGACGGAGATCCCGCAGCTTACGAGAGGATAAAGGCGGGTACTCAAACTTTCACCGTCGCGAAAGATCCGGACGTTCTCACCGCAAAATGTGTCAGAATGATTAAGGCGGTCGTTGAAGGAACTCAACCCGACATAAACGACGTAAAAACTTACAACAACGGTGTTATAACCGTTCCGGCTTATCTTTGCACGCCGCAAATTTTTGACAAGACAAATATTGATTCGGCGAAATAATTTTCGAGGGAAATTTTTATGGACAACGAGCAAAAAAATACGCCGGCAATTTCCGTGATAATTCCGATGTACAACGTCGAAAAATATGTCGGCGAATGTTTGGACAGTCTTTTGGCGCAGACTTTTCAAGATTTTGAAGTAATTGTCGTCGATGATAAATCTTCGGACAATTCACCGGAAATTGTGGACGGATACAAAGAAAGATTTTCCGGGCGTTTGAAATTGATCCGCTCACAAAAAAATTCCGGCGGCTGTGCCGTCCCGCGAAATATCGGGTTCGGCTTTGCACACGGAAAATATATTTTCTTTCTTGATGCCGACGATTTAATAACAAAGACGGCATTTGAAGAACTTTACAAAATTGCGGAAGATTTTCAAGCCGATGTGGTTCACTGCGAGCAACGATATGATTTTTTCGACAGTACGAAAGATTTTTCAAAATTAAAGCCGAAAACTTTTCAACGCGGAAAACTTGTGACGAAACCGACTTTGGAAACGGACGATATTACGAAAAGGATTTCCGACTTTCATGAAGTCAGATATTTGTGGTATGCATGGAACAAACTTATTCGCCGGGAATTTTTGACGGAGAATCACATAGAAAATCCGGAAGTCACAAATATTGAGGATATGCTTTTTACCTGTTATTTGGTTGCCTGCGCGGATCGTTATGTGCGCGTCCCAAATATCGTAAATTTTTACAGAAAGCGACCGGGTTCGATTACCTTTGAAAGACTTGAGGCGGAAAAACATGTGCGGCGCTGGCTCCGTGCTTTGATAAACGGCTTTGATCATGCGGAAAAATTTTTTAACGGACGAAAATTTTTCCGGGAAAATCCGATCGTAAAATTTTTGGCTTTGGATTCGTTTATAAATTATTGCACGAATTATTTTAAAGAGATTTATACGAATTATTCGCCGGTCGAGTTTGACGAAATTATCCGGGAAGAATTTGCGAACGCCAAAAATCCTTTGGGACTTCACGCCTTCATTTTTGCGATGATGAATGTTTACAGGCAGACGATTTTGAGATTGCACCCGGAAGCAATATCGGGATAATCTTTCCGGGAAAAGACTTCGGACAATCAAAAGCGATAAACCCGGTCGCTTGACGTAAGCGGAGGATTTATCGCTGATTTTTTTTAAAATAATTTTCGTTATAAGCGGAAAGTCAAACCTTATTCCGTTTCTTCCGGATCATCAAATCCCAAAATTCGCGTTGCGGCAAATCCGGCAACGTAAGCAATCAAAACTCCGGCAAGATAAATCGGAATGTTGTTCGTTGCGGCGGAAAGCGGAAGTCCCGAAATTCCCAAAGTTGCCGCACCGACTCCGAAACTTGCCTGAAATGCTCCGCCGAACGCTCCGCCTATACAAGCCCCGATAAAAGGTCTGCCGAGCGGAAAAGTTACGCCATAAATCAACGGTTCACCTATTCCCATAATTCCTACCGGCAAAGCCGATGCGATTGTCTTTTTCAAGAATTTATTTTTCGTCTTGAAATAAACCGCAAGGGATGCGCCGACCTGACCGGCTCCCGCCATTGCCAAAATCGGCAACAAAATCGTTACCCCGTAACGGGCAAGCAAGTCCACATGAACCGGAGTAAACGCCTGGTGTATTCCCGCCATGACCAACGGCAACCAAAAACCTCCCAAAACAAATCCGGTAACCGCCCCGCCTTTTTCAATCGAGCCGGTAACCGCCGCACCTATCGCGTCCGAAAGTACGCCGCCCAAAGGCTGAAGAATAAAAATTGCCGCCGCTCCCGCAAAAAGTATTGTGAAGAAAGGTGTAAGGAAAAGTTCAAACATTTCCGGAATAATCTTTCTCAAGTATTTTTCGACGTATGCGCCGAGTGCCGCGATCATTACGACGGAAATTACTCCGCCCCGTCCGGGAACAAGCGTCGTATCGTTTAAAGTTATTTGAGCAAGTCCCGGATGACTGATTATCGCCGCCAAAACTCCGCCCAAAATGGGAGAACCGCCGAAAACTTCCGCCGCATTTCTTCCGACAAAAAGATTCATTCCCCAGAAAACCGCATTCCCGGCAATCGCCAAAAGTTGAACGATCGGATAAGCGGCAATTTCCGGAAAGATTTTTATCGCCAATCCGGTACAGCCCGTGATAAGTCCGCAGGCAATAAATCCCGGAATAAGCGGTATAAATATTGCGGCAATTTTTTTGAAAAAGAGTTTGACCGGCGTTGAATTTTTTGCACGAATTTCTTCATGCAAAGCCTTGCCGTCGCCGATTTTCGGACGACCTTCCGATTTCAGAATTTCCCGGACTTCATCGGTGACTTTCGACGCTTTGCCCGGCCCCAAAATAATCTGAATTTCGCCGTCATTGTCGAAAATGCCGGAAACCCCCTCAATCTTTTTTATTTCGTCAAGCGCGGCAATTTCTTTATTTTTCAGCTGAACGCGCAGACGAGTCATACAATTTGTTACCGCAGAAAGATTTTCGCTCCTTCCGAGAAGTTCGTAAATTTTTCGAGCCAAATCCTTATTGTCCAAATTCAATTCTCCTTAAAATTTTTCCGAAAAGAAATTTCCGACTTCCGCAAAGACAAAATCTCTTTTCTCCGTGAGCGGCAAAAGATGTCCGCATTCCGGAATTTTGACGACCTTTAAAATTTCCGAATTTACATTTTCGGCAATATAATTCGCACTTTTCAAATCCGCCGTATGATCCTCTTCGCCGTGCATTATCAAAATCGGAACTTTTATTTGCGGCAAAAGTTCCCTGACTTCCGAGATCAAATTCAAAAGTTCGTGAACCGAAACCAGCGGCATTTTTCCGTAAACTTTATTTGCCGCCGGCGGAACATCCAGCAACTTTCTGTGCGGACGAACGGAATATAAATCTTTGCACATTTCCTGCGGCGGAAGTTGTTCCAAATGCATATCTCCCGAAACGAAAATCGGAGCGGCAAGGGTTGCAAGCCTGTCGATTTTTTTGATTGTCGCAAGTTTCAAAGCCAAAATTCCGCCCATCGAATGACCGACGACAAAAATCTTTTTGCAAACGCCCGACAAAATCGAATAAGCATCAATGACCGAATTAAACCAATCATCTTTTTCCGTCCGAACAAGATCGCGTTCATGTGTTCCGTGTCCGGCAAGTCTGGGACAAATTACCGTAAATCCGGATTTATTCAAAAACTCCCCGAGCAAAAAAAGTTCGGCGGGCAAGCCGGTGAATCCGTGAACAAGCAGAACTCCGGCTTCGCCGCCTCTCATGAAAAATGATTCGGCACCGTCAATGATTTTCAAGTAAATCAGCTCCCATCAAGCGGTCATTTTTGCAATTATCAGCGTTATTATTGCGAAACATACTCCCAAAACGACCGTAACTCTTGCAAGGAGCGCGTCCATTCCGCGAGCCTGTGAGGAAAAGACCGCATCGGAGCTGCCGTCCATTCCGCCCATGCCGCCGGACTTTGCCTCCTGCCCCAAAATTGCGGCTATCAAGCCGATTGAAATAAGTGCATCAATAACCATTAAAAATGTCAACATACTTTATACTCCTTTGTTGTTAAGATGGAAAGGTGGAAAGTGAATTATCATTATTGAACTTTCCACCTTGCAAACCTTGCAAATCTTCCCACCTTAAACCTTACTTAACCATTAAAGCCGCAATTTTGTTTGCAAGATCAACCGGATCGTCCGGCATGATTCCCTCAATCAAAAGTGCCTGTGTGTAAAGCAAGCCGCAAAATTCTTTGAACTCCGGCTTGTCCTTTCCGAGTGCATGAAGTCCGCTCAATTTCTTGAAAAGTTCGTGATTCGGATTGAGTTCCAAAATTCGCGTCGCTTTAAAGAAATTATTGTTCATTGCTGCGAAAGTTTTTTCCATATTCAAAGAAGGTCCCATCTTACCGGTTGCCAAGCATACCGCGCCGGATTTCAGGCGGGAAGTCAGACGAACTTCCGAAATTTCCGCGCCGATCGCCTCTTTAACGTCCCTGAGCAAATCCTCTTGAGATTTTGCGAGTTCTTCGACTTCAGCCTTTGCTTTTTTGGAATCCTCGTCGTCGGTTTCAAAATCTTCCCGGCTTATGGATTGAATTTCCTTGTCGTTGTATTTTTGCAAAACCTCAAGCGCAAATTCGTCAATCGGATCCGTAAGGTAAATTACCTCAAACCCCTTGTCCTTCAAAATTTCCATTTGCGGAAGTTTGTC
>CAJOPK010000030.1 GCA_905236255.1 uncultured Selenomonadaceae bacterium
AAATATCCGAACCGCCCTGCAATTTGAAGATTACAGACGCGCCGTGAGATATTTGGCGGCATTGGAATTGCTCTGCAGAAAATTTTTATAAAAAAACGCCCGTTTCAAAAAACCGGGCGTTTCAATTTTTTTTTGAAATTCGTTCCGTCAATTCATGGCGGCAAGTTCCTTCAAATATCTTTTCGCACCTTCCGAATAATGCATTGCCGATGCGCGCAGAGCCTCAATTTCGTCCTCACGCAAAGCGCGCATGATTTTTGCCGGATTTCCGAAAACGAGAGAGTTGTTCGGAATTTTTTTGTATTGAGTCAAAACCGTACCCGCGCCGATGATACAGTTGTTGCCGATTTCGGAATATCCCAAAATCGTGGCACCCATACCGATTAAACAGTTGTCGCCGATTCTGCTGCAGTGAACTATCGCATTGTGACCGATCGTAACATAACTGCCGATCGTCAAAGGCGCGTCGCCCATTACATGAACGGTAGTATTGTCCTGAATGTTTGTGAAGGCCCCGATTGTAATGGGCTGCAAATCTCCGCGAACCGTCGTTCCGAACCAAATGCTGGAATTTGCGCCGATTTTGACTTCACCGACAACCGACGCACCGGGAGCTATAAAAACTCCTTCGCCGATTTCCGGCATTTTTCCCTTGTAGGGAATTATGATACTTTCAACCATGATCGTAACTCTCCCTCCGTTTTCAAAATTTCATTTCCGTAAAGCGGCGAATTCGATTCTCCAAAATCTTTTTGCCGACATCTTCGCCGTATAATTCTTTCGGCACCGATCGCCCGTCAACCTTCAAAAGTTCAAAAATAATTTCTTCGGCTTTTTCCAAATGCGGCGGCAAAGTCCCGTGATCCGCACGAATTACGTCACAAAAATCTTTTACGTTTATTTTTGATTTGTTCAGGTGCAACAAAAGGTTTACGATTTTGCCGGGTTTTGTCATAAGAGGGGCGCGCATATGTTCCGCAATTACGATTCGGGAAAACTTCCGCCAATTTCCCGGCATATTCAATCTTACGCACATTTTTTCAAAAATTTTCAAGCCGCGCAGTTCGTGTCGGTAATGATGCGGCAACATTTCCGGCGGAGTCCCGCCCTTGCCGATGTCGTGGACAAGTGCCGCAAATCTTGCAATCGGATTTTTGTTTACCGCCGCAACGTCGTCCAAAATTTTCATTGAATGTTCGTAAGCGTCACCTTCCGGGTGAAAAGCGGCAGGTTGAGTTTTTCCGATCAAGTCAAAAATCTCCGGAAAAATTGCCCGCAAAATTCCCGCCCGTTGCAAATTTTTGAAAAAGATTGAAGGCTTGTCGGTTTTCATTGCCGCCGAAAGTTCCGCAAAAATTCTCTCGCCGGGCTCGCGTTTCAATTCTTCTTCACACATTTTCATTTTTTGCAAAGTGTCGGGGGTAATTTCAAAATCGAATTGAGCGGATTGTCGCGCCGCCCGGAGTGCTCTTACGGGATCTTCCGTAAAATGTTCGGAAACGGCACGAATTTTTTTTTCGGCAATATCTTTTTGACCGCCGAAAGGATCTTTAATTTCGCCGGTCAAAATTTCGACGGCCATTGCGTTAATTGTCGTGTCGCGCCTGTATAAATCTTCCTCAATCGCAATATCCGGAGAAAAATTTATTTTGAAACCCCTGTAACCGGCGGAAATCTTTTTTTCGCGTCGGGCAAATGCCACCTCGCAAAATTTTTCGTCAATGTCGACGGAGAAAACCGGAAAAGATTTTCCAAATTTTTCGGCTTTCGGAAAGGCTTTGACAAAATTTTTTTCGGTCACTCCGGTGACGCAATAATCCCTGTCATGAGCGGTAACTCCCCTGAATCTGTCGCGAACCGCTCCCCCGACAAGATAGGCCTTGCCTCCCAAACTTTTTATTTTTTCGGCAAATTCCTTTTCGATCATAATAAACTCCCCAAAATTTTACCGGACATCGACAGCACAACCTTGCTTTAGAATGTCGCGGATCGTGTACATCGATTGTAATAAAAGCACTCTCTTTGACGTTCAATTCGCAATCCTCAAGGTATTTTTCGGCAAGCGTTTCGATTGTATTATCAAACATTTTGACCAAAAAATCAACGTAAAACTTTTTCCGTTCGCTTTCTTTCTTAAACCCTAAAATGAATAAAATTTTTAACCAACTTTTCTTTGTCCGGCAACAAAGAAAAGTTACAAAAGAAAATGCCTCCATATGTCGCTATTTGCCGCCCGTCCGGGGCGGCGCCGCTTGTCCGTAATTTCGGGATTAAATTTTGAGTTTTTGAAATTGGCGTTTATTTACTCAAATCGCCGGAAATTTTGTGAAACGCCCGTGTCCGGTTCGTAATCAATCGTTGAAAAAATATTTTTTAATGTTATAATCATTTCGGGAGTGATGTTGCTTTTAAATCCGTAAATTGACGATCATCAATCATCAATTTACGGGAAGTACGAATTTTATCGGAAATATTCAATTTAATGTAAGAGGAGAATTTATTTTGAAAGCCGGATTTGTAAGTTTGGGATGCGCCAAAAATTTGGTCGACACCGAAGTCATGTTGGGAATCATGCGCGCAAACGGAATCGAATTGACCAACAACCCTGCCGAAGCGGATATTTTGGTCGTCAATACCTGCGCCTTTATCACTTCCGCAAAGGAAGAATCGATAACCACAATTTTGAATTTGTCCGATTACAAAGAATCGGGACGTTGCCGGTCTTTGATTGTTGCCGGTTGTCTGGGGCAGCGTTACGGTCGGGAACTTTTGGACGAAATGCCGGAAGCCGACGCAATTATCGGAACCGGAGCTTGGGATCGAATAATGGAGGCAATTACCGAAACTTTGCGCGGTCATCGCGTAATGCTTATCGGCGAAAAGGAAATTATTTACGACGCAAAAACTCCGCGCATTCGCACAACGCCGGATTATACCGCCTATATAAAAATTTCGGAAGGTTGCAACAACCGTTGTTCGTTCTGTTCAATTCCCCTGATTCGCGGCAAACAAATTTCCCGGAAAATTGAAGATATTTGCGATGAAGCGGAAATGCTTGCCGAGCGCGGGGTCAGAGAAATAAATTTGATTGCACAGGATACCACAAACTACGGACGCGATATTTACGGCAAGCCTCAACTCGTCGAACTTTTGCGCGAACTCGTCAAAATTAAAAAAATCCGCTGGATAAGAATTTTGTACAGTTATCCGCAACATTTTACCGACGAACTCATTGAACTGATTGCAAGCGAACCGAAAATTTGTAAATATGTGGATCTTCCCCTGCAACACGCCGACAACAATGTTTTAAAGCGCATGCACCGCCCCGATACCCGTGAAAGTGTTGAGGCGTTGCTGAAAAAAATTCGCGAAAAAATTCCCGGAGTTTCGATCCGTTCGACTTTCATTGTCGGATTTCCGGGAGAAACCGAAGAAGAATTTGAAAATCTCAAAAACTTCATCAAAGAACAAAGACTTGACAAGGTCGGGATTTTTGTATATTCCCGTGAAGAAGATACGCCTGCTTATAATATGGAAAATCAGATTTTGGAAGAAGTCGCGCAGGAACGTTTCCATGAACTCATGAGTATTCAAAGTCTTATTTCGCAGGAGATCAACGAATCGCTTGAAGGCAGAGAATTTGATGTTGTCGTCGAAGGACGTGACGAAGAAGTTCCGGAAGTAATTGCCGGCAGGTCTTATCGTGAGGCTCCGGAAGTTGACGGGCAGGTCTATGTTGAAGGTGACACGGAAAGCAATATCGGTGATTTTATTCACGTCAAAGTTACCGCCGGATTTGCTTATGACGTTGCGGCGGAAAGGGTTGATTGAATGAAAATCGAAGAAATTGTCGGCAAATTGCTCAAAGAAAAAAATCTTACCGTTGCCTGCGCGGAATCCTGTACCGGAGGGCTTTTGACTTCCCGGCTTACGGATATTCCCGGAAGTTCGGATTATGTCAAGGGCGCGGTCGTTTCCTATTCAAACGAAATAAAATTGTCGATCGTCGGCGTAAAGGAAGAAACTTTAAAAAATTTCGGCGCGGTCAGCGAACAAACGGCACTTGAAATGTCTTGCGGAGTCCGAAAAGTTTTGAAAACTTCCGTCGGAGTGGGAATAACCGGAATTGCCGGACCGGGCGGCGGCAGTAACGAAAAGCCGGTCGGATTGGTTTATATTTCGGTGAGCGGCTCCGGCGGGGACAAAGTTCAAAAATTTAATTTTTCCGGAAGTCGAACGGAAATTAAATTTCAATCTTCCGAATCGGCTTTAAAGATGCTTGAAAATTATTTGAAATATGCCGTAAAACTCCCGATTTCAATCGGGTGATATAAGGCACAAATAATTGACATTGGTATCGATAACGATTAAAATTCAGCCGAACGGCAAACG
>CAJOPK010000031.1 GCA_905236255.1 uncultured Selenomonadaceae bacterium
AATAAGCTGAAGCCGAATCCACACCGTCGGTCTGTCGTTTCTGTGTTAAACGGCACAAACACCTTTTTGATTATATTAAATGAATAATCAAATTGCAATATTTTTATCATTTTTAGTGACTATATTTCGATATGTAAATTTTAGCAAAAATAGAAAATTTTGTAAATAAAACCGGCGGTTTACATCACGGGCGTTTCATAAAGCCGGAAATTTCGTAACCGGCATGGCGATTTGATGTTAAACCCAAAAATGAATAAATTTTTAACCAACTTTTCTTTGTCCGGCAACAAAGAAAAGTTACAAAAGAAAATGCCTCCGTATGTCGCGAGCAACGCCCGTCCGGGGCGGCGCCGCTTGTCCGTAATTTCGGAATTAAAAATCGGCGTTTATCTGTTCGGATCGCCGGAAAATTTGTGAAACGCCCGCCCCCCCACTTCTATAAGTGGGAGGACTCGCTAATTTAGAATAAAATTTTTTGCATTTTTCTTTCATTCTTGATAAAATATGAAAAAATTTTTAAGGAAGGTGTCGGAAGTATGATGCGGGTATTACTTGCCGAAGACGACAAGCGGCTCGGCAAACTTATCGAATATATGCTCAATCAAAACAGAATCAATGTCGAATGGGTGCAGAACGGCGCGGATATTTATGAATATGCCATGTATTCCGAGTACGACATTTTGATTTTGGATTGGATGATGCCGAACGTCACCGGGATCGAGGCTTGTCGTCGTCTGCGCGAGGACGGCTACGAAAAGGCAATTTTGATGCTGACGGCAAAAGATACGATTGAAGATCGCGTCACCGGACTTGATGCCGGCGCGGACGATTATCTTGTCAAGCCTTTTGAATTTGAAGAACTTCTTGCCCGACTTCGCGCTTTGGGTCGTCGCAGCAATCAAAAAATTCAGCAGGAGATTTTGGAAATTGGCGAATTTACTCTGAATCGCACGACAAAAGTCCTCAGCAAGAAAAATCAGGTTATTCAGCTTTCTCCGCGTGAATTTCAGATTTTTGATCTCCTGGCACAAAACTTGGGCGCGGTTGTTCCCCGCGATATAATTTTGGACAGAATTTGGGGATTGGAGCGCGACATAACTTCAAACAATATAGATTCTTATATGAAAATCCTCCGAAAGAAATTGCAGGAAGTTGACGGAAATATTGCAATTCGCACGGTTCGCGGCATAGGTTACAAATTGGAAACTTGAGCCGGAGGAAATTTTTTGTATGGAAATGTTCGGGCGCAGTCGGCGGCAACTCACTTTGACATATTCTCTGGTGATGTGTTTGTTTTTGTTTGTCCTGATTTTCTTCGTACACAAGACAATGGATTGGGCGATGTTTTCGGAACAGGCGGCGGAACTTTCGGACGCGGCGGATTCCATTGCGGAAACCCGCGCCTATTATGTTCACCGTCCGAATGCCGCCGCCGATGAAAATTGGTTTTATCGGAATACCAACGACAGACTTTTTTTCTATGTTTTCAATGAGGAGAAAAAACTTGTCGGATTTGTCCGGGCATCTTTCAAAATAGAATCTTTCATAATGGACGTTATCACCGGCGAAAAATTGGAAACCGGCGCGACGGAAGTTTTCGCTCAACCCAACGAATTCGGACGAACGACAACCATAATGATGACTTCAAAGGAAATTCGACTGAACGGAATCACTCAAACAATTTACGTCGGCAAAGACGTTACCGCGCTTTATTCCGGCTTGCAAAAGGCAACTTACGCGCTCGTGTTTTTGGGAGTAATTGCGCTGATACTTGCAACGATAATCGGTCATTTCATGGCGGGACGGGCGATAATTCCGCTCCGGGAGGCTTACGACAAACAGAAACAATTTGCGGCGGACGCTTCACACGAACTCCGGACACCTTTGGCGGTTGTCATGGCTTCCGCAGATTTGCTCATGGCGGATCCTTCAATAAAAGAACCTTTCCTGCGCGAAGTAATCGGCGACGTAAAAAGCGAAGTCAAAAAAATGTCGAAACTTGTAAGCGATTTGCTTTTGGTTGCAAGAAGTGACAACAATGCGCTGAAAATGACTTTGAAAAAAATCGATCTCGGCGAACTTTTAAAGCAGAATGTCCGAATGATGAAACCGCTTGCCGAAAAGAAAAATATCGAACTTTCCGGTGAAAATTTCAGAAAAGTTTCAATGATCGCCGACGAACAAAAAATTAAACAGCTGATTTTGATTTTGGCGGACAATGCGATAAAGTACACGCCGGAAGGCGGCAAGGTCATTGTGCGCCTGGAAGATGTCGATTCTTCTTCCGCAACTTTTTCCGTGCGTGACAGCGGCATCGGCATTGACGAAAAGGACAAAGAAAAGATTTTTGAAAGATTTTATCGCGTCGATAAAGCCCGTTCCCGTGAGGCGGGCGGCAACGGGCTGGGTCTTTCGATAGCGACGGAAATTTTGAGGTTGCATGAGGGAAAAATTTTCGTCGATTCGGAGCCGGGAGTCGGAACAAAATTTACCGTAAAACTCAAGACAAATTTGAAAAAAAAGAGCGTTTCATGATTTCGTGAAACGCTCTTTCAATCCGTGCTTATCGGGTCGGGGTCTATCGTAACATCGTCCCGCCTGTGCAAATCGTACCGGCGCATTATCTCCAAAACTTCCGGCAAATCTCCGCTCTTTATCAACAAAACAAATCTGTATTCGCCGCGAAAATTTGAAATCATCGCCGCAATCGGGCCCAAAACTTCATGATGCGCCTCCGATTGTTCAAATTCGATTTTGAAAATCGCCGCAATTTTTTCCGCCTCGTTTAAGGCTTTTTCCTCTTTTTTGTCCCGGAAAATCAATTTGATTAAACGGCTGTAAGGCGGGAAAAAAAGTTCCCGGCGCATGGGCAATTCGCTTTCAAAAAAAGATTCGTAATCCTGCCGGCAACCGAATACAACCGCCGGCGCGTCCGGATTGTAAGCCTGAACGACAACTTTTCCCGGCAATTCGGCTCGTCCCGCCCGTCCGGCAGCTTGCGTTATCAGCATAAAACACTGTTCAGCCGCCCGGAATGAAGGTATATTAAGTGACGCGTCCGCACTCAAAATTCCGACGGCGGTAACATTTTGAAGATCGTGACCTTTCGCAACCATTTGCGTACCGAATAAAATATCGTATTCTTTTTTTGCAAAGGCGTTTAAAATTTTTCCGTGTGCAAATTTTGAAGTCGTCGTGTCCCTGTCCATTCTCAAAATTCGGGCATCCGGCAATTCTTCCCGCAAAAATTTTTCCAATTTCTCCGTTCCGGTGCCGAAAAATTTTATGTATTTGCTCCCGCAATTCGGGCAAATTTTCGGAACGGGTTTTTGAATATCGCAGTGATGACATTTTAAACTTCCGTCTTTATGGTAAGTCATGGGAAGTCCGCAATCCGGGCATTTTACGACTTCTCCGCACTCCCGGCACATTACGAAAGTCGAAAAGCCGCGCCGATTTAAAAGCAAAATTGCCTGTTGACCTTCGGATAAAGTTTCGGTCAGCAAATTTTTCAGACTTTTGCTCAAAACGCTTTTATTTCCGGATTTCAATTCGGCGCGCATATCGACACATTCGACTTCCGGCAAAGGCTGATTCATCGCCCGGAAAGGAAGATTCAAATAAACAAGCTCACCGGAAATTTTTGCCCGGAAATAAGTTTCAAGGCTCGGTGTTGCGGATCCGAAAATTATTGCGGCATTGTGAAATTTTGCAAATTCTTCCGCAACAATCCGGGCGTGATAATGCGGCGATTCGCTTTGCTTGTAAGAAAAATCCTGCTCCTCGTCCATAACAATCAACCCGATATTGTCAAGAGGCGTAAAAAGTGCCGACCGCGCCCCGATTACAACGCCGGATTCGCCGTTGCGGATTCTGTAAAAAGCATCGCTGCGCTCGCCGATACTCAATCTGCTGTGAATGACCGTCAAATCCGGGAAATAAGATTTAAAATTTTTTACGGTCTGCTCGGTCAAAGAAATTTCCGGAACAAGTATGACGACATTTTTGCCCAAAGTCCGGGTGATTTTCGCAAGTTCGACGTAAATTTGAGTTTTGCCGGAACCGGTTACGCCGTGCAACAAAAAGCTCTTGAAAATTCCGGATTCGATAATTTTTTTTACTTCCGCGACTGCCGCCTTTTGATATTCGTTCAATTCAAAATTATTTTCTCTGCCGGAAAAATTCGCGTAACTGTCGCGAAAAACTCTTTGACTTCCGATTTCAATATAGCCGGATTTTTCAAGATTGTTGACTGTTGCCGGAGAAATTTTTTCCGCAAAAATATCTTTGACGGCAACTTCCCCGTTGACTTTCAAAAACTTCAGAAGTTTGAGTTGTGCCGGTCTGCGGGAAAATTCTTTTTCGTCAAAATCCTTGACAAGTTTTGCCGTCCTTTCAAATTGCGGAGAAATTTTTTTGCCGGCATTTCCGGGCATGAAAAGCGACATTGTTTGAGCAGTCGGACACAAATAAAAATCGGACAGCATCTCCGCCGCCGAAATCATTTTGGGAGTAAACCACGCTTCATCGTCAATAACTTCCGAAATATTTTTCAGTTCAAAATCGAAATCCGTTTCTTCCGCTTCATAAACCCTTACAACGAAACCGTCAATTTTTTCCCGCCCTCCGAACGGTACAAAAACACGCCAACCGGCAGTCAAAAAATTGAATTTTTCCGGGACTTTGTAAGTAAAAGTTTTATCTATGGACTTTACCTGAACATTTGCGTAAATTTCCGCAACCGTCATCAAATTCGCTCCTCAATACGCCAAAACTTCATTTCCGGTTTCGGTGATTAAAATCGTCTTTTCCCATTGAGCGGAAAGACTTCCGTCCCGCGTGCGAACAGTCCAGCCGTCCGCAACGTCAACATCGACCGCTTTTTTGCCGGCGTTAATCATCGGCTCTACGGTTATAACCATTCCGGGAACAAGCAACATTCCGGTATCCGCTTTGCAATCGTGACTGACGAACGGATCCAAATGAAAATCTTTTCCGACACCGTGACCGCCCAAATCCGTGACTACGGAATAACCGTTATCGTGAGCCATTTTTCCGCAAGCCGCGCCTATATCTCCCACAAAATGCCAAGGCTGAGCCGCTTTTATTCCGACTTCCATAATTTCGCGGGTAACATTTATAAGCCGTTCGGCTTCCGGAGAAATTTCACCGACCGTAAACATTCGGGACGCGTCGGCAAAATATCCGTCCAAATCGGTCGTTATGTCGATATTCAAAATATCGCCGTTTTTCAAAATCGTTTTCCGGGAAGGAATACCGTGGCAGACGACGTTATTCAAAGAAATGCAAACGCTTTTCGGGAAATTTTCAAATCCCAGACAGGAAGGATGTCCGCCGTGACTTACGATAAATTCATGGAGCGCGTCGTTGATCGTCAAAGTATCCGTTCCCTCTTTAACGAGAGTACCCGCCAAGTCAAGCGCGCCGCCGTTAATTACAGCCGCCCGTTTTATCCCTTCAATATCCGCCGCATTGTTGATAATTTTGTGAGGCGGTCTGACTTGTGCCTTTGCCCTGCTGAATTTTATTCCGTCAATTCTTTCGTCAAAATCCAGATGACATTTTTTGTACTTTTTTCCGCTGCCGCACCAACA
>CAJOPK010000032.1 GCA_905236255.1 uncultured Selenomonadaceae bacterium
AACATTTGTATTTGTGTAAAGATTTATGGCAACGTTTGAGAGGAAAATCTGAAAACCGTCTTGAATGTTTTTTTTCACTCCTTCAAAAGTCGGTTTAACAAAGACGAATCTGTAATCGCGGCAAATTATTGCAAAACTCAAAATTCCCGAAACAATCGTCAAAGACGACAATAAAAATCCCGCAATCAAATAATCTTTCGGTGAATTTATCAACAGAATCATTAAAAACAAAATCGAACTTCGCGCAATTACGCTTGAAATTGTAATGTATTTCATCTGTTGAATACCTTGAAAAAACCAAGCCGGAAAAGCTATGTTTCCCAAAGCCGTCGGTAAGACTGCAATAAAAAGCAAGGTATCAAATTCGATATTCGCCGGCATGAGAAAAATTGCAATAACGCTCAAAATGCAAAGTCCGGCAAACATCAAAGACTTTGCCGACATGACGTTTGCAAAAATTTTTCCTATTTCGGAATTGTTTTCTGCACGGGCAATATCTCGCGGCGCGGTCATGTTAAAGCCGTAATCTGTGATTATTACGAAATATTGAACGATACTCTGCATAAAGACGATCATACCGAATTTTTCCGGCCCCAACATTCTCAAAAGAAAAGGATACATCAAAAAATTTAAAACATAATCCGTTCCCTTCAAAGTGACCATCGACGCGATATTTTGAGAAAGGCGACCTTTAAATTTTTGCAAAAAATTTTTCACGAATCAACCGGCACCTTCTTCAGGAAAAAAAGTTTGGCAATAATAACCATAATAACGGCATAAACACTGTAAGTATTCGTAAAATCCATAAGAAATCGTTCGTTAATCGAACTCAAAAAAATCGGATATGCGAGATAGCCGTAAAGCATAATCGGAATGTCTGTACCGGTTTCCTTGTATTTTACAAAATTGTATCCGGCTGTATAAACGGTTCCCAAAATCCATGCAAGCGTCAAAGTACCGACAATTCCATAGTCCATAAAATATTGACCGAACATCGTATAAACATTTGTGTTAATTCCGTTAAAATCCACGAAAGGCATAAAAAGTCGGGCGGCGGGAATATCCGGCAAAATTATGTGAATAACTCTGTAAATTCCGATAAGGGTATGTGTTCCCACAAATTCCGGTTCGATACTTGAATAATTCAGAAGTAAGTCAAACGCCGGAACGGAGATTCCGAGATAATGGGCGAGTATCACAAGCAAAGTTCTGTCTTCGGAAATTGTTTTCCACGTCAACATTCCCATCAACAAAAAAATTCCGATAAAAGATGCACCCGCAAAAATAAGGTATTTCAAGGTTTTTAATTTACTTTCCGGAGACCAACGATGATTTTTCAGATATAATGTAAGAAATACCGTCAATGAATAAACAATCATTATAAAAAGAGAGAGCCTTCCGGTCGTCAAAATTTGAAAAGGGATCTCCAAAATTACGGGCAAAAGCAATCTTAAATCGAGACGATGTGCTTTTGAAAAAATCAGATTGTAAGCAAACATATAAATAAAAATGTACGCAATCAATCTGGAAATATGAAAGCGAAAACCGACAGCCGCACCGAATGAAGGAAGTTGATCCGATTCCACAAGCGGGCGAAGTGTTCTAATCATATTTTCGTAACCGCCGGTATTGCCGTATTGAACGCTCAAATTGTAAATATCCGTTACGTTCATATAAAGCATAACGATCATAAGAATGACAATTCCGGAAAGTTTTAAAGTGCCGGGATTAAAAATGTTGTTTGAATCGACTTCCGGAATTTCCGATTTTTCACCGAAACATTTTTTTGAAAAGTAACTTCCCGCAAAAAAGAAAATCAATATGGTCGGAATAAAAAGAAATCCTTCAAATGAAATTGTCATTCCCCAGCGTTCGGTCATGAAAAGAGAAACAAAAGTTGACAGTGTCATCATCGCAACAACAATCACCGTCGGCTCCATAAAATCAAATTTGTAAAAAATTATTGCCGCGCAAAGCATCACGCTCAAAACAAAAAATAAAGGCAGAAAAAAATCAGTCATTTGAAATTTTCCTCATTGCAAGACCGGCAATCACAAGTAATCCGGCAATTCCGCCGAGAATTGCTCCGACAATTCCATATTTTTTTGAAACTCCGGCCGGAGAAATATCTGCTCCGTCGGCAACTTCCGTCGGCA
>CAJOPK010000033.1 GCA_905236255.1 uncultured Selenomonadaceae bacterium
AAAGGAGAAACTAAAATGATAAGAGCAAACATTAAGGAAAAAAACTTCAAATTTGCAAACGGCTTGCAAAATCGGGCGAAAACTGATTTGATCGTCGTCCATCACACGGGAGTAAACGATATTGACGCAAGTGCGGAGCAAATTCACGGCCGGCATTTAAACAACGGCCGGGCGGGTATCGGTTATCATTTTGTGATCCGCAAAGACGGAACGATTGAACGAGGTCGTCCGATGAACGTCGTCGGCAGTCATTGTTTCGGCGAAAATTCGCACTCCGTCGGAATCCATTTGAGCGGCGATTTTCAAAAGGCAAAACCTACCGAAAAGCAAATTGAAATGTGTGCAATTTTGATTGCAAACCTTTGCACGGATTACAAAATTCCGATTGACAGGGCGCACGTCAAAGGACACCGTGAATTAAATGCAACGGATTGCCCGGGCGAAAATCTTTTTGCCGTGCTTGACACGATTGTCGGCAAGGCGAATTGGTACGCAAATCAGCCGGCAGACGTAAAAGACACTCCCGCCGACAAGAAAACGGTAACCTGCCCGCATTGCGGAAAAACTTTTTCGATTTAATTTTGAGAGGAGCGCAGTCATTTCTACGGGAACCTGCGCGAAAAAATACCCGCTTCCTTACGAGGGGCGGGTTTATTTTTTTGACTAAAATTTGACAAAAGAAATTTGGAAACCGGCAAACATCAAGCGGAAAAACCGCAATATTTCAACACGGTTTAACACGAGGAGATACAAAAATTTTTTATTTCCGGAAAAAGCATTTTTTCCCTTCTTTCGTCAGCCGGCAGGATTGTATTGAATTATCTTCAAATCGGTTTCGCGATTTAAATTTATTTCGGTTCCGTCATCTGCGGAAATAATCGGCATAGCCGAAAAATCCTGCGGGTAGAAAATTACCCGACCTTCCCTGCCGTCATTCAATTTTACGACGGAGCCGATAAGAGAATCTTTTATTCGCGTCAAAAGCGGAATACAGACAACCGGATCGAAATTTGAATAAATTTCTTTAATGAAATAACTTACCGCGTCAAAAGGAGTATTCTTTTTCATTCCGGGACGTTCGGAAGTCAAATTGTCGTAAGCATCGGCAACGGCGACAATCCGCGCAAAAGGGTGAATCGAATCGCCGTGCAGGGCATTGGGAAATCCGGAGCCGTTCATGCGCTCATGATGACTCAAGGCGACCGTCGGAACGGGATCGGCAAAATTCGCCTTCTTCAAAATATCGTAACCGTTTTGACAGTGATCCGCATAAGTTTTGAGATCGTCACCTTTCAAATTTTCCGGATTTTTTCCGGATAATCTGTCCGGAAATTTTATCTTGCCTATATCGTGCAAAAATGCCGAAGTGACGATTACCCGAATTTCTTCCCAGTTAAAGCGCATCCATTTTGCAATTATTCCGGCAAAAATTGCGACGCGCTGCGAATGGAGAGCGACCGTCGTATTCAAATGACCGAGTTTGAAAAGGTAGTCGATTGAGGCGGCATTGTCCGCCATCGGCAAAATATGCGCGGCAAGTTTTTCGGTCGTTTCGTTTGCAACTTCTCCTTCTTCTATTGCCTTAAAAATTTCGTTGGCAAGTTTGGAAATTTTTTCAAAGTCATGGGAAAATGCGGAATCTTTTTTCAAAACTGCCGATGCCTGCTGAAAATTCTTACTCAAATCAAATTCGTCTTTGATGTGAACGACCGGAATTTCCAAAAATTTCAGGCGCGTTATATGGGCGTTGCTCAATTCCGTTCCTTCGGACAAAACGACAATCATATCGGAATTTGTAACCGTTCGCGCCAGAATCATACCGGGTTCAAGTTGATCTATCGAAACAGCTTTCATATTTTTACCTCCCGCGAAATTTTCATTTGCCGCGCAGAATATTTTTGCCTTGCAATTATGATTTCGATACATTATAATCCGGAAGTTCAAAAATGACAAACTGAAAAAGGAGTTTGATTCACGGTGAAAAAAATTTTTTTTGCGATGACACTTCTTGCCGCAATGCTCTTGACGGGTTGCGGCGGCGATGCGACGGATAAGCCCGCGGCGACCGACAACAAAGATGTCAAAAAAATTGTTATCGGTCTTGACGACGAATATCCGCCGATGGGATTCAAAGACGACAAAAACGAAATTACCGGCTTTGACGTTGATCTTGCAAAAGAAACGGCGAAAAAGCTCGGAAGCGAAGTAGAATTTAAAGCAATCGATTGGAGCAGCAAAGAAGCCGAATTGAAATCCGGACGTATCGACATTATCTGGAACGGATTGGACATTACGGAAGACCGCAAACAGAATATGCTTTTCAGCGATCCCTACATGGACAACCGTCAGATAATTTTTGTTGCAAAGGGTAACGATCAAGGCATTAAAGGCGAAGCAGATCTTGCCGGAAAGAACGTTGCCACTCAAGCCGCCTCAACTGCGGAAGAATATGTAAACGGCAACGAAAATTTGAAGAAGTCTTTCAAAGAATTTAAAACTTACGGCGACTATATCAGCGCATTTATGGACTTGGAAAACGGACGCGTTGATGCGCTCATTTGCGATGAAATTGTCGGACGCTATTACATGAGCAAGCACCCGGACAAGATCGACGCGCTCGACGTTGTCGTCGGGCCGGTCAGTCAGTTCGGAATTGCCTTCCGCAAAGATGATCAAGCTTTGCGCGACAAAGTTCAAGCCGCTTTTGATGAAGTCGTAAAATCCGGCGAAGGCAAGAAAGTTTCCGAAAAATGGTTCGGAAAAGACCTCTTGAAAAGCAAATAAAATTTAAGAATAAAACAATCCCGAAATCCCGTTCCGAAAATTTTGAGGAACGGGATTCTTTTGCGGGATAATTTGACGATATTTCGTAACCGGCACAGCCGATTTGATGTTAAACCCAAAATGAATAAATTTTTAACCAACTTTTCTTTGTCCGGCAACAAAGAAAAGTTACAAAAGAAAATGCCTCCATATGTCGCGAGCAA
>CAJOPK010000034.1 GCA_905236255.1 uncultured Selenomonadaceae bacterium
CACCTTGAATTTTCATGACGGCTCCTCCTCTCGAAAAAACTTTTTGGTATTCTATCACAAAATTTACATACGGCAAAAAATTTTTTTGTGTTATAATCCGCCCGGTATACAAACATTTGAAAGGCAGGTAAACAAAAAGTTGATAGGATATTTGAACGGAAAAATAAAATTCCTCGCGCCGGAATTTTGCATAATTGACGTAAACGGCGCGGGTTACAAAGTTTATCCGGATGCGGCAACCCGCCAAGATTTGACAACCGATTCTCCGGCGGAATTTTTTATTTATACCGCCGTCCGCGAAGACGCGATAACTCTTTACGGTTTCAAAAGTCCGGCGACTTTGGAATTTTTTGAAATGCTTTTGTCGGTCGGCGGCATCGGCGCAAAAACCGCGCTGGCAATAGTTTCAAAAATTTCTCCTGCCGATTTTGCGGCGGCGGTTGCCCGTCAAAATTTTGCGTCTTTGACAAGATTGCCGGGAATAGGGAAAAAATCGGCGGAAAGGCTCGTCCTTGAACTCAAAGACAAGATAAAAGGACTTTCTCAAATGTCGGGCGCGGATTCCGAATTTGTCCCGGTCGCAATTTCAAACGATTCGATTTCCGAAGCCGAAGAAGCACTTTCCGCACTCGGTTACACTTCCGGAGAAATTTCCGCAGTTTTCAAAAACGCCCCGAAAAATTCGACAACCGAACAGCTTATAAAATTTGCGCTCAAAGAGTTGAGCCGATAGAGTTACCGCGCAAAAAATCTCAAGGCCTGCGGGATTGTTTCAATCTTCAAAGGCAGGGGATCTCCGGATTCGCCGTCCAAATCGCCGACAAGATTTTCGGAAGATTTTATTTCAAAATTTCTCGCCCGAATATGCAATATGCCGGGATTTTCGTCGACGGCTTTCCCGGAAAAAATATTTTTCATCAGCGGAACAAGCAGACCGGGTCCGGATTTTTTCACCGCAACAAAATCAAGTTTGCCGTCGTCAATTTCCGCAGATTCCAAAATCTTTTTAAATCCGGCGACGGCGGAACCGTTCAAAACCAAAAACAAAAAAGCGTCCTCTCCAAAAGATTGCCCGTCGGCAATTATTTCAAGTCGAACGCTTTTAAATTTCGGCAATTCGCTTATCCCGCGAAAATAATAGGCTCTCTTGCCGAAAATATTTTTGAGTTTCGTATTCGCCTCATGTGCAACGGCGGTAAAAACCCCCGCGCAGGCGACATTTATAAAATATTCCTTATCGTTCGCAAGTCCCAAATCCGCCGGGCGGGTTATGCCTTCCGCAATAACGTCGAAATAATCTTCGCCGCCGTCGATTTTTAAATAAGTCGCAAAATCGTTTGAAGTGCCGCTGCCGATAATCCCGACGGGCAAGTCAATTTTGTTTTTCATCATCAGATTTACGACGAGATGCAAAGTACCGTCGCCGCCCGCCGACAAAATTCCTTCCGCTCCGCTTTCTTTGACACATTCCGCAAAATCCGAATTTTCCGCGGCGCGTGTCCTGTAAGGTATGAGCAAAATTTTGCGGCGTTGAAAGACCTCGATAATTTCATCAAGACGCTTTTTGAAAGTCGCGTTTCCGGAAACCGGATTGTAAGCGAGGACAAATTTTTTCATCACAATCTCCTTCCGGTATCGACCGAAAAATTTTCAGCAAAAATCGGCGTAAATCTTTTTTGCAAGTGCCGTGTTGAGTGCGTGACCGGATGCCGCCGCAATCAAGTGACAGTCAAAAATTCCGGCAAGGCGTATGTCGCCGATAAGATCCAGGATTTTGTGCCGGACAAGTTCATCTTTGTATTTCAACTCATTCAGCCAGCGTTCGTCATTGTAAACTATTACATTTTCGATCGTGCCGCCCAATCCCAGACCGTGAGCGCGAAGTGCCTCAATTTCCTTTTCGTAGGCGATTGTCCGCGCCGGAGCGATTTCCTTTTCGTAAACTTCCTGCGTTATCTCAAAATCCCGATATTGGATCCCCACGAGCGGGTGAGGATTTATCGAAACAAAACTTACGCGAAAACCATTGTAAGGAAGAGCCGCAACAAAACGCTTTCCGTCGTCCGCATCAATACGATAAACTTTTTCCAATTTAATTTCGCGGCGTTCGGCGGACTGTTCGACAATCCCGGCGGACTTTATCAGCCTGAAAAAATCCTCCGAATTTCCGTTAAGTACCGGCGGTTCCTCCGAATTTAATTCAATTTCGCAGTTGTCGATTCCGCAGACATTGAGCGCGCTCATCAAATGTTCGACCGTGAAAACTTTGATGCCGTTTTCCTCCAAAGTCGTTGCGCGAACGGTGGAAGTGACATTTTTTGCCGTCGCATGGATTTTCGGGCGACCGGGCAAATCCGTGCGAATGAAAACTATCCCTTCATTTTCTTTTCCCGGATTGATCTTCAAATCCACCGGAGTCCCGGAATGAAGTCCGATGCCGGATTGACTTGCGGATTGTTTTATCGTCTTTTGATTTTGCAAACCCGCGCCCCCTTTCCAAAATTACCGCTCCGTATTATAGCACCAAAATTTTTTTACGTCGACAAATTGACCAAAATTTTCGGAACTTGCGGAAATTTGTTTTCACCACAAACTCAATTTTCCCTTTTTCTTGCAAGTCCATTTGTCGCCGATGCTGTCAAAAATCGCCGGTTCTTCAACCCGGATTTTTTCGCAGGGATTGCCCACAAAATTTGAAAGAAAAATTTGACTCATGGCACGCGCCGTGTGTGATTCTTCCGAATAAGCCTTCAAATTCGGCACGACGGCAAAACTTGTGTCCGTCAGCTGAATTGCCCAATATTCGCCGCCGTCCGTGAAAATAAATTCCGGTGCGGCTTTCGGGTTTGAAAGGAGATCGTCACTGTTCGAGCAGGTAAAACTTTGCGCGGAATATTTTCTTACAAAATCGTCCCGCGCCATAATCAAACTTCTTCCGGCAAGAGAATTGAACATATTAAAATCATTTTTCAAACTCATGACTGTCGGATTGTTCTGCAGATTTATCGCAAGCCCGGAGCCGGTCAATTTTTTTGTCGCGGAAAAACCAAACTTACTTCCCGCCGTCGTCTTCGGCTGAATTATCGGCTTCACAAATCCGCCGGTTTTGGGCATGGGAATTTTATTCGGAAGTGTTTTCGGCGCGGAATTTCCTTCAATCGGAACACCCTGACGACTTTTCAAATCCGAAATTTGACGTTCAAAAGTTTGACGTTGACTTTTCAATTCCGTTTCCAAATTCTTTACGATTTTTTCAAGATCGGCAACGCGCTTTTCAAGTTGTGCCGTTTTCAAAGGATTGTTGTCAAGCATAAATCGAGCTCCTTAAGAATTTAATTTTTCGATCCGAGTTGTGAAGTTTGTTCACAATCGTTTGTTTTTTCAAAATTTTAACGTGCCAATTATAATCCCTATTTTTCGGCTGTCAATTATCTCAAGTTTACGGAAGTTGAGGTTTACGCTTTTTTACGGTTCGTCTTTTGCTTTTTTCAATTTCAAAACATTGACGATTAACCCCGGCGGTTATATAATGCAAAAAAATGATTCAGAGAAAATTCAGTTTAAATCGGAGGGAAAAATATGTGCGGAATTGTGGGATATATCGGAGATCAAAAGGCAGTCAGATTTTTGATTGAGGGACTTACAAAACTTGAATATCGCGGTTATGATTCTGCGGGCGTTGCGGTCGATTGCGGTGAGGAAATTTTTATTGAAAAGGCTGTCGGCAGACTTGACGCACTCAAAGATAAATTAAAAGGACGGGAACCTGCGGGAGTTGTCGGGATCGGTCATACGCGCTGGGCGACTCACGGTCGTCCTTCGGACAGAAACGCTCATCCTCATTCCGATTGTACCGGAAATTTCGTCATCGTTCACAACGGCATAATCGAAAATTATATGGCACTCAAGGAAGGCTTGATTTCGCGCGGTCACAAATTTTTGTCGGAAACCGATACCGAAGTCGTAGCGCATTTGATTGAGGAAGAATACAAGGGAGATTTTGTTGCCGCCGTTCGGGAAGTTCTGAAAAAAATTGAAGGCTCTTATTCGCTGGTGTTTATGTCACGAAAAGATCCCGACGTTTTGATTTGTGCCAAGCAGGACAATCCGCTTGTCGTCGGCTTGGGAGAAAAGGAAAATTTCATAGCATCGGATATTCCGGCAATAATTTCAAGGACGCGCAATACTTATATCTTGAATGACGGCGAAATTGCAATCGTCAAAAAAGATTCGGTGAAAATTATCGACAGACAGGGAAATCCTATTGACAAGAAAATTTTCAACGTCAGCTGGAATGCGGAGGCTGCGGAAAAAGGCGGCTACGAACATTTTATGCTCAAAGAGATTAACGAACAGCCGAAAGCCGTTCGCGATACCATGAGTGAAAGAATTGCAAAAGACGGCGCGTCAATCACAATGGACGAACTCAAATGGGACGAAAATTTTTTGGACGAAATCAACAAAATTTATATCGTTGCCTGCGGCACGGCTTATCACGCCGGGCTTGTCGGAAAATTTTATATCGAAAAACTTGCCCGCAAATTGGTCGAAGTAGATCTTGCAAGCGAATACCGCTATCGTGATCCGATCGTTGACGAAAAAACTTTGGTTATCGTCATAAGTCAATCCGGCGAAACAAGCGATACTCTTGCCGCCTTGAAAGAATCAAAAAGACGCGGAGCAAAAACCCTTGCAATAACAAATGTTGTGGGTTCTTCAATCGCCCGTGAAGCGGATCAGGTAATTCATACTTGGGCGGGACCGGAAATTGCGGTTGCCTCCACAAAGGCTTACACCACTCAACTTATTTTGATGTTTATGCTTGCACTCTACATGGCGCAGATTCGCAAAACCGTTTCGCCGGAAAGAGAAAAAGAATTGATCGAAATGCTCAAAAAAATTCCCGCGCAGATAAGCGAAACTCTTTCCGATGTCGATCCGATTAAAACTTTTGCGCGCAAATACGGATTTAACGAGGACGTTTTTTATATCGGTCGTTCGCTTGACTATGATGTTGCATTGGAAGGCGCACTCAAACTCAAGGAAATTTCCTATATTCATGCGGAGGCTTATGCGTCCGGCGAATTAAAACACGGAACACTTGCCCTGATCGTCGAAGGAGTTCCGGTAATTGCGCTTGCAACTCAAAAAAGCGTTTACGAAAAAACTTTGTCAAATATCAAGGAAGTCAAAGCGCGTGATGCCGTTGTTATCGGAATTGCGGCGGCGGGTGATACCGAACTTGAAAAATATCTTGACCATGTAATTTTTGTGCCGGAAACCGACGAACTTTTGATACCGCTTTTGACGGTCGTGCCTTTGCAACTTCTCGCTTATTATGCGGCAATCACTCGCGGCTGTGATGTCGATAAACCGCGCAACCTTGCAAAATCCGTGACGGTCGAATAAACGGTGATGAACGGGAAAAATTTTTGTTCCGTTTACATTCACATTCCTTTTTGCCGGAGAAAGTGCAATTATTGCGCGTTTTACTCAAAAGTTTCCGGAAAAGTCGAACGTGAAAATTATGTTGATGCGCTTGTAAAGGAAATTGAAAATCGCGCAAAAGGCGAAAATGTTTCGACAATATATTTCGGCGGAGGAACTCCGTCGATTTTGTCTTTGAATTTGCTTGAAAAAATTCTTGCCGCCGTCTTTAAAAATTTTGAAGTTGACCCGGCTGCCGAAATTACGATTGAGGCAAATCCCGGAACGGTAAGCAAAAATTCTTTGAAGTCCCTGCGAAAAATCGGATTTAATCGGATAAGTTTGGGCGTTCAGAGTTTTAACGACGAAATTTTAAAAACTCTCGGCAGAATACATGATTCGGAAACGGCAATCGAAAGCATTTTTCTTGCGAAAAACTTTTTTGAAAATGTCGGCTTTGATTTGATGCAGGGACTTCCGGATCAGACGATTGAGGACGTAAAACGCGATTTAAAATTTGTTTCGGAATTAAATCCGGAGCATATTTCGCTTTATGAATTGGAAATTGATGAAGGGACGAAATTTTACGAACTTAACGAATATGAAGAATTGAATTTGCCGGGCGAAGAAATTTGTGCGGAAATGTACGATTTAATTTGCGACACTTTGCCGAAATTCGGTTATCGGCATTATGAAATAAGCAATTTTGCAAAGCCGGGTTTTGAAAGTCGGCACAATTCCGGATATTGGACGGGCAGAAAATATTTCGGATTCGGCGCGGCTGCTCATTCTTACGACGGAAATTTCAGAAGGGCAAATGTTTCGGATATTTCGACTTACACGGAAAAAATTTTGACCGGCGGGGAATTTTGGAAGTTTGAGGAAATTGTCACCAAAAAAAATGCGGAAGAAGAATTTTGTTTTTTGGGACTTCGCATGATTGACGGAATAAGCACAAAAAAATTTACCGAAAAATTCGGCGAAAGTATTTTTAAGGTTTACGGGGAAGTCATCAAAAAACACATTGATGCCGGCTTGCTTGTTGTTGACGGAGAAAATTTGAAATTGACCGGGCGGGGCTTGAAATTGGGAAATTTTGTATTTTCCGATTTTCTCTTCGACAATCCGGATTTTTAATCGGCGGCGGAATTGCAAACTCCGAAAGAAATCGGGCTGTATTTTCCGCCGGCGGCAATTTTAAAACCGAGCCGCTCAAATTCACCGCTTCCGGAATTTCCCTTCATAACGACAAGTTTTTTCGCAACGCGACGGGCCTCTTTGACAATTTCGGGATTAAGCCGGCGATTGTCCGCCAAAGAACGCAAGGGATTTATACCGGAACTTTTTGTAAGCGGTCTTTCAAACATCGGATCAAAATAAACGACGTCAAAAGAATTTGTTTCGGCATTTTTCAAATACTCGAAATGATCCGTCGTAATAACTTCAATTCGGCGCATTGCCTCCAAAATGTGCGGAGAATCTCCGGAAAAATTTTTCAATCCGTGCCGGACAATTTCCGCAACGATCGGATTTGATTCAAGTGCGATAACTTTTCCGGCGGCTCCGGTTGCAAAACTTTCGACGATTGCATCACTTCCCAAGCCGAGCGTGCAATCCAAAATTTTTGTACCGGGAACAATTTCCGCCGCCGCAACAAATCTGTCATCTTCGCCGTTGCGGAGGTTTTTTATTCTCAAATGTGCAATTCCCGGGTGAAAGAAAAATTCGCCGTTCAAAGTTTCAAGGACGAGCGAATTATTTTTTACGGTCAAAATATTTTCCGCATTGAAGATTTTGCGCAGATTTTCGACCGAAAAACTTTCGCGCCGGACAAATTTCAATCCGAGTTTTTCGGCGGTCGTTTTCGCCAAAATTTCGGCACTTTTGCCGGGCTTGCGTGTTGTCGTAACTATCGTATTTTCCATACTTTATTCAAATTCAATCGTTGCCGGCGGTTTTCCGGTGCAATCGTACAAAACGCGATTTACTCCCTTTACTTCATTTACGATTCTGTTTGCCGCCCGGCTCAAAACTTCCCAAGGAATTTCCGCCGCCTCCGCCGTCATAAAATCGCTTGTCATCACCGCACGAAGCGCAATCGCATAATCATAAGTCCTGTCATCGCCCATTACACCGACGGAGCGCATATTTGTCAGCGCGGCAAAATATTGCCCCAAATTTTTGGTAATTCCGGCGGCGGCAAGTTCTTCCCTGTAAATTGCGTCGGCATCTTGAACGATTTTAATTTTTTCCGGAGTAACCTCGCCGATAATGCGAATACCCAAACCCGGACCCGGAAAAGGTTGACGATTTACCAAATTTTCCGGCAAGCCCAAATGTCTGCCGACTTCCCGGACTTCATCTTTGAACAAAAGCCGGAGGGGTTCGACAATCTCTTTAAAATCAATCAAATCCGGAAGTCCGCCGACATTGTGATGGGATTTTATAACTGCGGATTTTCCCAAGCCGCTTTCTATAACGTCCGGGTAAATTGTCCCCTGAATAAGGAAATCGACCGCGCCGATTTTTTTTGCCGCATCTTCAAAGACGCGAATAAATTCCTCGCCGATAATTTTTCTTTTTCGTTCCGGCTCGGTGACGTTTTTAAGTTTAGACAAAAATCTTTCGCCGGCATCAATCTTGACAAAATTCAAGTCGTAATTTTTGAAAACGGACTCGACTTCCGCCGCTTCATTTTTGCGCAAAAGTCCGTGATCCACAAAAACGCAGGTCAATTTTTTTCCGATTGCCCTACTCAACAAAACCGCCGCAACGCTTGAATCGACACCGCCGGACAATGCACAAAGAGCCTTGCCGCCGCCGATTTTGTTTTTGAGTTTTTCGACGGTTTCTTTGATGAATGATTCGGAATGCCAGCTCCGGGAACAGCCGCAAATATCCACGAAATTGGAGAAGATTTTTTTACCTTCCGCCGTGTGCAAAACTTCCGGGTGAAATTGGACGGCAAAAAGTTTTTTCTCCGGATTTTCGGCTGCCGCAACCGGGCAGTTGTCGGTGGTTGCCGTGACGCAAAAATTTTTCGGGAGATCAAAAATTCTGTCGGTATGGCTCATCCAAACGACGGAATTTTTTTCGACGTTTTTAAAAAGTGCCGACTCCTTTATAACGGTCAATTCTGTTTTGCCGTATTCGCGAACTCCCGCCGATTGAACTTTTCCGCCGAGAACGTGGGTCATGGCTTGTGCGCCGTAACAAATTCCCAAAACCGGAACATTGAGATCAAAAATTTCCGGGAGCGGCAAACTTGAATCCGGATTGTAAACGCTTTGAGGACCGCCGGTCAAAATTATTCCCGCCGGCTTTAAATTTTTAATCGCGTCAAAATTTATCGCACCACCGAGACCGCTTTCGGTCTTGTCATCTTTTGCGGCGTTGTCGGTCGTCAAAGTGTGGACTTCGCAATAGACGTTGTTTTCGCGAACGCGCCGCGCTATCAGTTGGTTGTATTGCCCGCCGAAATCCAGAACCAAAATCATTTCCCTTGACATAAAATCTCCTCCGAAAAAATTTTTTACGTAATCAATTTCAAGCTGTTTTTCTTTCCGGATTTACAAAATCCTTTTGTAAAAAAAAATAATTAATCTTTGGGCAGGGAAATATTCATTTTAAGGGAAATTTTCCCCGGTCGAAGATGTTTTTAAACCGGAGAGGAATTTTTCAATATGAATAACAAATTTTCAATAAACGACATTAAATGCCGAAAATATTCTTTACGCATAAAAGTCTTGGTACTTCTGTCACTTGCGCTTTTTATTTTCGGATTTGCGGCGGCGGCAATGAGTTACAAAATTTATCTCGACAGTTCCGTCGAACAGCACAAAAGACTTGCAATCGGTATCGCCAATCTTGTTTCGGACGTTGTGAATCCGAAGCTTGTGGACGATTACCTTGAAAAAGGAACTTCATTGAAGGAATACAACGAAACAAAAATGAAACTTTATAAAATCCGGGAAAGTTCGCCGGATATAAAATATGTTTACGTTTACAAAATTTTGGAAGACGGCTGTCATGTCGTCTTTGATCTTGACACTCCGGAAGTTATCGGAAATGATCCGGGAACCGTTCAGGAATTTGACGA
>CAJOPK010000035.1 GCA_905236255.1 uncultured Selenomonadaceae bacterium
AACAATTTTTGGTAAGTCAGCCGTATCTAAGCAATTTGGGGTTTCACTCCCCAAGCTCGCGACTTTAGTCGCGGGTAGTTGACAAATTTTAAAGGAGTGTTGAATTCAAAATGGGTTACGGCAACGATTTAAATGACGTTTTGTCTGCGGCACGCGAGATCGGCGAAAATTTAAAGAAGGAATTGGAACTTTTTAAAGCCGAAAATGCCGAACTTAAAAACAAAATTGAAGAACTTTCCGCAGAAAATTCTTCCCTGCGCGAAAGTTACGAAATGCTCCGCAACGCCAATAAAGATTTCGGCGAAAATTTGAACGCCTGGATAATAAATTTGAACAAGTCGGTCAATGAAAGTCATTCAAAATTTATGGATGAAATTAACAATTTGATGCGGAAGGAATTTCGGGAATTTTTTTCCGGCTATGTAAAAAAAGTTGACGATACTCCTCCGCCTTCGGAAAATTCTCAAACTTCCGGCGCGATTGTCGTTCAATCCGAAAATCAAGTCGAAAGAGCTGAAGAAACTCCCGAACAAAAACCGAAAATGATGTATGCGGCTTTTTATGCGGAAGAAACACGTCCGGAAAATCCGGAAAATGTTCACAACCTGCAAATGAACGAATTTAAAAGGATCGGTGGCTGACAAATTGTTTATCATAAGAAAACCCGTTTTTTCGGACGTTGACGACATTTACAATTTGATCGAAGGTTACGCCTCCGAAGGCATAATGTTGCCTAAACCCCACAGCGTACTTTATGAAACTTTGCGCGAATTTGTGGTTGCCGTCGAGGCTGAAACCGGCAAAGTCGTCGGGACGGGCGCACTTCACATAACATGGAATGAAATTGCGGAAGTTCGTTCGATGGCGGTTCACAGAGATTTTAACAGGCGCGGAATAGGCGCGGATATTGTCAGAAGGCTTTTGAAGGAAGGGCGGGAAGTCGGGGTAAAAAAATTTTTCACCCTGACCTATCGTCCGGAATTCTTTGAGTCTTTGGGATTTTCGATCGTTCCGCGCGATTCTTTGCCGCACAAAATTTGGAAAGAATGTATCGATTGTCCGAAATTTGCAAACTGTGACGAAACCGCCTTGACTTTGGAAGAATGAACCCGGAAAAAATCTGAAAAAATTTTGTAAACGATAGACAAATTTTTTTTTGTGATATATAATTCGCGAAAATTCAAAGATGCGTTATTGTATCTTTAATTCAGCAATCGGGGTTGATTCGTCTTGACTCCGGACTATAACTTCTCGCGAGAAAGGAAGGGAAAAAAATGAAAGACGAAATTTTCAGCGTTCTGCAACGTATCGGTCGAAGCTTTATGCTTCCGGTTGCCGTGTTGCCGATCGCGGGCTTGCTCTTGGGCGTAGGCGCATCCTTCACCAATCCGACGACAATTGCGACGTACGGACTTGAAGGCGCACTCGGCAAGGGTACGGCTCTCAATGCTCTGCTTACCGTCATGAGCGCGGCGGGCGGTACGATTTTCGGCAACTTGCCGATTGTCTTTGCCGTCGGTGTCGCAATAGGTATGGCGCAGGCGGAGAAAGAAGTCGCGGCTTTGGCTGCGATGATCGCATTCTTCGTAATGCACATTTCCTGTAATGCAATGCTCCAGATTACCGGAAAAATTGTCGACGGGGCTGTTGCTCCGGATGTTATGGCAGGTACCATAGCCGACAGTTGCGGTATTTTGTCTTTGCAAATGGGCGTATTCGGCGGTATTATCGTAGGTATCGGTGTCGCAATGCTCCACAACCGCTTTCATAAGATTGTTTTACCCGATGCGCTCTCATTCTTCGGCGGTTCAAGATTTATTCCGATTATTTCAACCGTCGTTTACATGTTTGTCGGTATTGCGATGACATTCATTTGGCCGATTGCCCAGAATATCATTTTCTCGATCGGCGGCGTTGTCACCGGCACCGGCTACTTCGGTACTTTGATTTTCGGTATCGTAAAACGTGCTCTCATTCCGTTCGGTTTGCACCATGTATTCTATCTGCCGTTCTGGCAGACGGGCGTCGGCGGCTCGATGGAAGTTGCGGGACAACTCATTCAGGGTGGTCAAAACATCTTCTTCGCACAGTTGGCTGACCCCAACACGGTACATTTCAATCCGGATGCGACACGTTACTTCTCCGGCGAATTTATCTTCATGATTTTCGGTCTTCCGGGTGCCGCTCTTGCAATGTACCACACCGCTCGTCCCGAAAAGAAGAAGGTTGCCGGCGGTTTGCTCCTCTCGGCGGCATTGACTTCAATGCTCACCGGTATTACCGAACCGATTGAATTCTCCTTCCTCTTCGTTGCACCGGTACTCTTCGGCGTACAGGTTGCACTCGCCGGCGCGGCTTATATGATCGCGCATATGCTCGGCGTTGCGGTAGGTTTGACATTCTCCGGCGGTTTGCTCGACTTGTTCATTTTCGGTATCCTTCAGGGTAACGACAAGACCGACTGGATGCTTATCGTCCCGGTCGGTATCATTTACTTCTTCCTGTATTACTTCTCATTCCGTTTCCTGATTCAGAAGTTCAACTTCAAGACTCCGGGACGTGAAGATGACGATCAGGAAACAAAACTTTACACCAAAGCCGATTATAAAGCAAAGACCGGCGGCGGTGCGGCAGGCGGAAATGCAGGCGGCGGTGCCGATGAAATGAACTCGGCTATTGCGCGCGCACTCGGCAGCAAACAGAATATTACTTCCGTTGACTGCTGCGCCACAAGACTTCGTTGCTCCGTTAAAGATTCAAGTATTGTTGACGAAAAACTTTTGAAAGCTACCGGCGCGGTCGGTGTCATTGTCAAAGGTACCGGCGTACAGGTAATTTACGGTCCGAAAGTTGCGGTCATTAAAGCGGATTTGGAAGATTATCTTGCAAACCGTGCTCCGGAAGTCGAATCCGACGGCTCTGCTCCGGCAGCGGCAGTTGAAGCTCCGGCGGCGGCTCCGGTCGGCGAAAAGATTAAACTTTGCTCGCCGATGACCGGTGAAGTTCATCCCATGTGCGAATCTCCCGATGCGGCATTTGCAAGCAAGGCTATGGGCGACGGTTACTTTGTAATCCCGACCAAAGGCGAATTGGTTGCTCCGGAAGACGGCGAAATCGCGATGGTATTTGATACCAAACATGCAATCGGCATGAAGACCAAAGACGGAATCGAATATCTCTTCCATGTCGGCGTTGACACCGTAAAACTCGGCGGCAAAGGCTTTGAAACCTTCGTCGAAGCGGGTCAGCAAGTCAAGAAGGGCGATCTCCTTATGAAGTTTGATATTGACTACATCAAGAAGAACGCTCCCAGCGATGCCGCAATGGTCATTTTGACCGGCGGTCAGATGGTAACAATGGACAAGACCGGCAACGTAAATGCCCTTGATGAAGTTGCCACTTGCCAATAATTTATTTGAGTTGTAAAATAATTCTCAAACGGATTGAATGAGGGCGTTTGCAAATTTTGGAAGGTTTTTCGTAAGGTCGGCGCGGATTTCGTAAAGTTGTCCGCCAAGCAACTTTCCACCATGCGGATCGGTGCGGACTTGGGCGGAGAATTTCCCGGAAGGCGCAAACTTACCGAATCGGCTGTTGCCTACACCTGCAGCCGGCAAGGGAATTTGAACGGAAAATGTGTTTCCTCAAACCGAGTTCAATTCAATGATGAATTGCAAATTTAATGATTAAATCCCGATCTCAAAGGGCAGATCGGGAATTTTTTTTGCTCAATTTGTCTTTGCAATATCGCCGCCGGTGATTTTTTTGCAGGGGAATTTTAAAATTGGAAGAAAACAAAAAAGATAAAAATCACGGTGAATAATTCGGAATTATTTTTTGGGAGTGCAATCGGTGAAAGAGAAAATATATCGTTTCCTTATCGCGGCAATCTTATACCATGTTGCCGACGGCTACGCCGGAAAAATTTTTGTCATTCCGGATACGGTCATAGAACTTTCGGCATTTTTGCCGCCGTTGCTCGGATTGATGTGGGGACCGGTCGCGGCATTCGGCGTGGCTTGCGGAGAAGTCTTTACCGAACTTCAAAGCGCACATTTTAACGAGCCCGTTGCGGTTTTCTTTGCCGCTTGGTTGCCGTACAAACTTTGGCATATTTTTTGGCGGGACAAGGAGAACGGAATTTTTGCCTTCGACAAGAGAAACGTCATAAAATTTGTGTTGATACTTTTTGTGACGTTCGCGTTTACTTCGATTTTTTCCGGCTTGACCACTCCGGACGAAATTATAAAATCTTACAATTTCGGTTTTCAATCGGTCAAAGATTTTGTTTTGTTGCTGTTCTTCAATGACTTTGACATAGCAATATTTTTCGGTATGCCGATATTTTTTATTCTGATAAGTCACGGTTACGATTTTTACATTCCGCCGGGATCCGAAACAAAAAAATCCGAAAGAGCCTCAAGAATGAATCGGCTTGCGCTGAAATTGCTTTACGGATTTTTTACAATCCTGTTTCTGATTTTGGACTTGTCCGGAATAATTTACGATCTCGACGCGCCGGACGTTTGGAGCAGATTTAACGAAGAAATTTTGACGACGGCGGATTTAACTTTGGTCGTGCTGATGTATATGTTGTTGCGTTATCGTCGGTCGATCATGACAAATTTGATGCTTTTGGAAAAGGCTACGGTTTTTGTGACGGCATCGGTTTTGGGTTGCGTAAGTTTTATGACGTTGAGCGAAGTCATAAACGAACACGTTGACAACGACTTGCAAAAAATGAGCGTAATTTATCGCGAAAGACTTTCACATTCTTTTTACGGTTCAAGGATTATCGGAAACGGAATGAGCAAGCTCGCCGTCAACAGATTGACCGATTACAATGCTTTGACGACGGACGAAAATTATCGGAAAAATTATTTTGACGCATTGGAAAAGGATTTTGTTTCGCTTGCACAAAACGGCGCGGGCGTGGTAAATGTTTATCTTCAATTTTCTTTCGGCGATGAAATTTTCGGTTTTATGTCCTCACGCCGCGTCGAAAATTGGGGACGCAAACTTCCGGATTTTCAACACGTTGAAAAAAATCCTTACAAAGACCGTTACCACATTCCGCAGGAAAGATACCTTGATTATCAGAGCGAACCCTACTTTGACGAAAATCTTGACCGGCATATAATCTCTTACATTTTGCCGTTGCAGATTGACGGGAAATTTATCGGCATTGTCGGTATTGACACCGATTTCAATTACGTTGTGCACGAAATAAAAAGAATGTCGGTTTATCAAAACGGCTATGTCTGTCTGCTGAACAAAAACGGCGATATTCTCTATGCAAACAGGGAGGACGTTGCGGATCTCATAAATCGGCGCGGAGTCTATGAAACGGAGATGTATTTGAGTAACGGAATTTGGCTGAAAATAATTGCCTCAGCCCATGACATTTACGCGGATCGAAACAATATGTTGATTCATTTTGTCGTGGTAATGCTTCTGTCGATTATTGCGGTTTCGGTTTTCAGCATAAAACTTGCCGAAAACGGGATTCAGCCGCTTATGTTGATAACGGAAGCCGCAAAAAAAATTGCCGACGGAAATTTGGACGTAAAATTAAATTACGTCGCCAAAAACGAACTCGGAATTTTGGTTGACAGCATAAAGGAAATGGTTTCAAAACTTGAAATTTATGTTTATCATGACAAACTCACCGGACTTTTGAATACCGCCGCTTATGTGCGAAAAGTTGACGAAGTTGAAGTGAAATTCAGGTATGAAGGAGTTGAATATGCGGTCGCCGTTTTCGACGCAAATTTTTTGAAGAGGACGAACGATACTTACGGTCATGAAGCCGGCAACGAACTTATAATCCGTGCAGCCGGACTTATTCAAAGGATTTTCACAAATTCTTCAACCTATCGCGTCGGCGGTGATGAATTTGTGACGATACTTGAGGGGGAAGATTGCAGAAACAGAGAAGAATTGCTTAAAACTTTTGACGCGGAACTTGAAAAAGAGTATTTTGAGATGAACGGTCACAAAATAAAAGTTTCCGTTGCACGCGGGCTTGCCGATTGTGATGACGGAGCAGATTTTTCGGAAGTCTTTAAAGTTGCCGATGCCGCCATGTATGAACATAAATC
>CAJOPK010000036.1 GCA_905236255.1 uncultured Selenomonadaceae bacterium
CAATTCCGCCGCGTCTTGTATCAAAGAATAGACTTTGCGTCTTAACGGACTTCCTTCCGATTCTTCATGAACTCCCGAAAATATATTCCTTTGTCGTTCTCCGGCAAATTTGTAATAATGAATCAATGCCGATTTGACATTTTCCTCCGTTGCCGGCAACAGTCTGTAATTCGTGTTGCCGAGTTCGTTCGACAAACGGCTTTTATTTTTCAGCGTCTGATTGGAACTTGTTGCCAATACAAGTGTTCCGTCAATATCCGTCTTGACCGGCACTATATAAAATTTTGCGGCAAGTTCCGGTGAAATCTGTTCTATCAGTTCATCATCAAGATTTTTTGCCACCAAGTCGTCCGTTATCGGTGCGCCCGGATTTATCATTTGCATTTCCATTTTCATCACCTGCCTTTAACTCCGCCATTATTTGTTGAGGATTGATTCCTTCGGAAACTATATAAGGAGTAAGCATTACATACACTTCCGCATAGGTATGCGACGTTGACCGGGCGCGGAACAATTCTCCCAGTATCGGCAAATTCATCAATCCCGGTATCCCGGAAAGCGATTTTATTTCGCGTTCGCTCATCAACCCGCCTATAATCAAACTTTCGCCGTTTTTCAAATGGGCGGAAGTTGTTGCCTTTCGTGTCGAAATTTGCGGAGCGGTTGTGTTTCCGCTTGTTCTCCAGCTTGTAATATTGGAAACTTCGACCTCGACATTCAATGTAATTTCTTCCAATTCTTTGTTGATTACCGGCGTTACTCCCAAATTTGTACCGACATCGCGATATTCAACCGTCACCGTCGTTGAAGAAGACGTTGTTGTTTCTCCCAAAATCGGTACGCTGTCACCGAAATTTACCGTCCCTTTTTCACCGTTCAGCATCAAGACCATAGGACGGGCTATAACTTTGCCGTCCGCAATTTCCCGATTTGCACTTACCGAAATACTGAACGGGAGTTTGTGACTTAACTTTCCGCTGTAATCACTGTCGGCATCATGCGTGTAAGTCGGCAAACTGTAACTCATTCCCAAATTTTTATCTTTGCCGTGTGAAACTTCGATAAGTTGCGCCAAAAGCAAGCACTGTGATACGGGCTTGTCAATTTCTCTCAAACGCTTGCGAACCTGATTCAGTTCCCAAGAAGTTCCCGTTACCGAAATTGTCCCGGATTCCGGATTGGCGTAAATATTCGTTTCTTCAAGACCCAGCGATTTAAACTCCGCAACCAGCTTTTCCTTGTTTGCATATTTGACCTCAAAAGTTTGAGATTGTTTCATCTTGTCATCTTTTGTGATAATTATGTTGCCGTCCTCAATCATCCAGTTGAAATTAAAAGCACGTCCGAGATAATCCAAAGCCGCATAACAATTTACGTCATGCAGACTTGTGTAAACCGTCCCGCCGATTTCCGCATTGATTACCACTCCCAGTCCGGAAATTTTCGCTATCCCGTAAATTGATTGCGAAAGCGGCGTTCCGCGCCAATCAAACGAAAAAAGTTTGTCCGTTTCCGGATATTCTTCCCTTAACTGTACGGGCGGAGGAGATTTTTCTTCCGGAGGTTCTTCCGGTAAAGCAATTTTTTCTATTTCCTCATCTTCCGGATAAAAAACTTCGCCGGCGGTTTCTTCCGGTTCCGTTTCAGCTTCTTCAACCGGTTGTGTTTCTTCGGATTCTTCGGAGGATTTTTTCTGCAACGCGGCTATCTTTTTCGCGTTTTCGGAATATCTCTCAAGCAGTTTTTGTACCTCGTCATCTTCCGGAGTTGCCGCTTCCGTGATACTTAACGGCATTGACAAAATTGCTCCGATTGTCAACGCACTCAAAAATTTTTTCAATTTTCCTCACCTACTCTTCAAATTTCAGTTTTTTGCCGTTGTCCAATTTAACACCGTCACCGCCTATATAAGCGATTCTGCCGTCAAGATAAGTTTCACCTTCGGACAGTACCGAGCCGTCGCCCATAATCGCTATATTTTTTCCGTCATTCGCCGTAATTATTCCCTTGACCGCATTTCCGTTTTTGGCTGAAGTTTCCGGAGAACTTGCCGAAGATACCGGCAAGCCTTGCGGAGCCGATGCGGGAGCCGGTATTTTCCCGACTATCCTTGAAATCGAAGGTTGACTTTGAGGAATCGGCGGCAGACTTGCTACAGGTTGCGTGTGAAATGTGTAATTGGTTGCGGGTGTCGCCGGTTTTGCCGGTTCTTCGGCTTTTTGCTTTTCCGCCGCCTTTGCTTCAGCCAATTTCGCAATTTCTTTATTTGTGATGAACGGATTTGCGGGAATTTCCAAATTTTGTTCCGCAACAGGCTTTACGGCAGTTTTTTGGGCTTTATCCGCTTTTGCAAGTTCTGTTCTTTCGGTGACAATCGGCACTTCTTCAATTCCGAACCCGCTGTAATAAAAATACACCAACGCCGCAATTGATAACACGGCAACCG
>CAJOPK010000037.1 GCA_905236255.1 uncultured Selenomonadaceae bacterium
ACCGATATGAAGATAAATTTCGGCGACGGAAATTCTTTGACGGTCAAAGACGGTCTTACGAACGGGATCAGATATTGGCTCGGCGATGATATTTGGTATTATCGAGACCATGTTTGGTACACGGAGGACCGCGCCAAAACTTTGACGTATACCGACGCAAACGCAAATTATATCGGCAGCGGCGAAATTGATACGCTTGTAATTCCGTTCGGTACGGAAGTTTGGGGAAATGATGTAAATCACGCGGGCATTGAAGTTTTTGACGCGTCAAGTTCTTCCGAATTTAATCTTATTTCGGGAAATTCTTTGAGCAATACGATAATTGCCGGAAACGGAGGCTCTTCACTTTGGGGAGGAGTTTACGGAGAAGCCGATACATTGGTCGGCGGCGCGGGTGCGGATATGTTTTGGTATTTTCAAGGAAACGGAAATGATGTATTCACAAATTTCAATCCAAATGAAGATGTGGCAAATTTTGCAAGCGGCGGGATAGTTTCCATCGTGCGAAAAGACAACAAAGCAACCGTAAATATGTCGGACGGCGCAAATGTTGTTATGGAAGTAAACGGCGGTGTTGACGATCCTTTTTACTATGCAAACGGAGAATCGGGAATTTTGAAAGGGAAAATAGGCAACAAATACTCAAACAACAAATTCACATATTCCGGAGATATAGACGTGTATATAGTCGGCGACTACGGCAATACTCTGCAGGTTAATGAGTCGGCTGAAATTTGGGGGACGGATGAATTTAAATATGGCGGAATTGATGTTTTCGATGCTTCCAATTCAACCGGATTTAATCGTATTGTCGGTGACAGTTTATCCAATACCATAATTGCCGGAAGCGGCGGTTCCGAAATGTGGGGGAACGGCGGTTCATACAATGCTTTGTACGGCGGTAACGGAGCCGATAAATTTTGGGTATCCGATGGCAGTTATACATATTTGCACAATGTAGGCTCCGAAGATACCATTTCCGGTTACGAAATATCTTTGGATGATATTACGAATTCCTATGCTTACTCCAACGGAGATGCTTGGGTTCATTTTTCAAACGGCGGTGCATTATTTATAGAAAACCTGGTTAATTGCGGTGCGACGATTCAGCTTGACGGCAGAAATTATGTATACTCAGACGGAAATTTGCGCGAAAAATAATACAAAATTTTAAATCGCAAGCAAAAAAAATCCTGCCCCAAAAATTTGTGCGGACGGCAGGATTTTTATTTTATTGCCGGAAGTAGAAAATAAAGTTTATTTTAAAATTTCGGGAGGCTGAAACTTATGCTGAAAAAATCTTTTCTTGCAATTTTCTTTGCATTTGCAATCGTTCTTGTCGGAAGTTTTGATGCACGCGCCGAAGCCGGCGAAGTATACGTCGGAAATTACAGTTCCGGAAATCCCGTTTACCTTTTGACTCACACGGTCAATATTCAAAGTTACAATCCCTACACTTTCACCTGTACCGTAAGAGCCGGGCGCGATTATCTCGATTATGTATTCTTCCCCAAAAACGGCAGTCCTTATTACCGCAATTCCGAAGGTTATGAAGCCTATGTTCACGGCGGTCAATCTCCGGTTGCCGCAACCATCTACAGTTACGTTGTAAATCATTGGTGAAACCGGGAACATTCTGCCGTCCGATAAAAAACTTTATCCGGTCGGCATATTTTTTAAGGGGTGATGTCATGAAAAAATTTTTTGTTGCGGCGGGATTGACTTTACTCTTTTTTGCCGGAAATTTATTTTTGCCGAAATTAAATTCCGTCGAAAATAAAATCGTTGCCGTTGAAAATTCCGGTGAAAGTTTTGAAAAAGTTGAAGCGGCAACTTCTCAAAATTTATTTGCCGACGTTCCCGGAAAAATTTCTTCCATTTTGAATGACGGGACGGAATATGCCGTTTATCTTGCATATCCTCAAAAAACCGACGAAATTTTTGTTTACAATTCAAAGAAAATGCGTTCGGCAAGCATGATAAAAGTTTTTATTTTGGCGGCGGTTATGGAAAAAGTTTCAAACGGCGAAATTTCACTTGACGAAATTATCCCTTTGAAGTCCGGCGATAAAGTCGGCGGTGCCGGAATTTTGGTCGGTTACAAAAACGGCTCTCAACTTTCCCTGAAAACTTATTTGAAATTGATGATAACTCACAGCGACAATACCGCAACAAACATCGTGATTGACAGGATCGGAATGTCCGCAATAAACGATTACATTTTGAGGAACGGATACAACGATACGATTTTGCAGAGAAAAATGATGGATTATTCGGCAATAAATGCCGGCAGAGAAAATTTTTCTTCCGTAAAAGATTTGGGAAAAATTTTCCTGAAAATCTACAAACACGCCTGCATAAACGAAGAATACGACAAAATTATGATTGAATTTTTGAAAAGTCAGACCGACACAGATTGCTTTCCGGCTGCACTTCCGGGAAAAGTTATTGCACATAAAACCGGAGCCTTGAATGGTCTTTACGATGACGGCGGAATTATTTACAATCCGGGAAATGATACCGTTCTTGTCATAATGACCGAAAATTTCACTTCCGAATATACCGCAATTCAAAAAATGAAATCGTTTGCAAAAGCCGTTGTCGATTGAAATTGTAAATTCTGCCCCCAAAAATTTACGGGGCGGCAGAATTTTTTTGTTGAGGGAAACATTTTTTCAATGCGTTTAACGGAATTACATCGAAAATTTTTTCTTTTGGGAGCCGGCAATAAAAGTTCAATACCGAAAATTCCGCCTTTAAAATTTAAACGTGCGGCAGGATTTTTTTTTTGTTGCGGGAAATAGCTTTTTCAAGTGTGTATCGAATCACATCGAAATTTTTTCGGGAGGGATTAGCTTTGAGAGAGCTGGACGTAAAAGTTATTACAGAAAACGTCGCCGAAATGTGCAAAGAAGCGGCGTACTATCTGCCCGATGATGTTTATCGCGGGCTTAAACGCGGACGTGAAACGGAGAAATCCGAAGTCGGCAAAATCGTTCTCGATCAGATTATCAAGAACGCCGAAATTGCAAAAGCCGAAGATCGTCCCTATTGTCAAGATACCGGCATGACAATCGTGTTTGTGGAAATCGGGCAGGATTTGCACATTGTCGGCGGGTACATTGAGGACGCAATTAACGAAGGAATTGCAAAAGGCTACACCGAAGGCTATTTGAGAAAATCCGTTGTAGGCGAACCGCTCTTCAATCGCGTCAACACCAAAAACAACACACCGGGCGTTATCTATACGAAAATTGTTCCGGGCGACAAATTGAGCATTACAATCGCTCCGAAAGGTTTCGGATCGGAAAACAAATCCGGCGTTAAAATGCTCGTACCTGCCGACGGCGTTAAAGGCGTAAAAAAAGCGGTTATGGAAATTATCATGCACGCAAGCATGAATCCCTGCCCGCCGATGGTAGTCGGTGTCGGTATCGGCGGAACAATGGACAGAGCCGCGCTCCTTTCAAAAAAAGCGTTGACCCGTTCAATCGACGAACGCAACCCGATGCCGGAGTACGCGAAACTTGAGGAAGAACTCCTCGAACTCATCAACTCCACCGGCATAGGGCCGCAACTCGGCGGTACTACTTCCGCTCTTGCCGTAAACGTCGAATGGGGTCCGACTCATATTGCCGGACTTCCCGTTGCCGTTACAATTTGTTGTCATGCCATGCGTCATTCTCACAGAGTTCTGTAATTGTTTGGAAGTGGTTTAAGTGGAAATTTCAAGAAGAGATTTTGTAAAGGCGGCGGGAATTGTTGCAACTGCCGCAGCGACGGGGGGAATTACTTTGGAGAATATGGAACGTGCCGCCGCAGTTGCCGGAAATGATTTTTCGCAGTCGCGACTCGGTTTCGGAATGATGCGACTTCCCGTTATTTCCGGACCGACGGATTTTGATTACAAGCAAATTTTTCAAATGGTCGATGAATTTCTTGCCG
>CAJOPK010000038.1 GCA_905236255.1 uncultured Selenomonadaceae bacterium
CGGGAGGACAAACAACCATGAAGCCGAAAAAATTTCAACTTGAAGAACTCCGAATTTTGGAAAAAACTTATTCCGGAGCCGTTCCGCAACTCAAATTTAATTCCGAATTTGAATTGCTTGTCGCGGTGATTTTGTCGGCACAATGTACGGACAAACGGGTAAATCTCGTTACCGCCGAACTTTTTCCGCTCGCGAATACTCCGGAAAAAATTTTGTCTTTGGGCGTTGAAAAACTTGAGGAAACAATAAAGCCCTGCGGCTTTTTCAGATCCAAAGCAAAACACATAATCGGGACAAGCAAAATTTTGATTGAAGAATACGGCGGCAAAGTTCCGCAAGATTTTGACAAGCTCGTAAAACTTCCCGGAGTCGGCAGAAAAACCGCCAACGTCGTAACAAGCGTTGCCTTCAAAAATCCGGCGATTGCCGTCGATACGCACGTTTTCCGGCTTGCAAACAGAATGAAACTTGCGGAAGGAAAAACTCCCCTTGAAGTTGAGATCGGCTTGCAAAAAATCATTCCGAAAGAAAAGTGGTCGGACGCGCATCATTGGCTCATTTGGCACGGCAGGGAAATTTGCAAAGCCCGGAAACCGGCTTGCGAAAAATGCCCGTTAAATTTGGTATGTCCTTCTTCGACGGTTGCCGGGCTGCAAAATGGAAAATTTTTCGGACAATGATGAAAATTTACCGAAAATCAAAAAATTTTTTCTTGCATACCGAAAATTATTGTGCTATATTTCGCGTAAGTTAAAGGCTTGGAGCGGTTTTGATTAGGGATGAACGAAAGGAAAGGTGATTACAATGGCGATGACAATGGGAGGAGTAAACTCCTCGTTGAGTACGCTTAATCGCATACAAAATTCCATGCAAAAGACCACCCAAAAGATCGCGACCGGGTCGAATTATCCGAGCGCGTCTTACGGCGGAGCGGAATACGCGATTTCACAGCGTATGTATGCCAATATCCGGGCAACCGGTCAATCAATTCAGAATACGCAAAACGTGAGTTCGATGGTCAAGACTGCGGCGGGTGCCACTTCAAACACGATTGACGCATTGACCACGATCAAGGAAAGTTTGATTAACGCCGCAAACGGCACAAACAATTCTTCGGATCGTTCCGCTTTGCAGACTTCCGTCAATCAGTTGGTTCAACAGATTAACGACAATGCAAACGTCGAATACAACGGCATGAAACTTCTTGACGGCTCCAAGAGCAGCATAACCGTCGCCGGTGTCAACGGCTATGAAAATGTTGCGCTGGGGGATTTGCGTTCGCAGGCTTTGGGCTTGACCGATGCGCAGGGAAATTCGACTCTCGATTTTTCTACCGACGAAAGTATTCAAGCGGCCATTGAAACGGTCAGCGGCGCACTCGCAACCGCGCAAAATACAAGCGATTCTCTCGCCGGCGCGGCGGAGGCAAATTCGCTTGATGCGGCTCTCGATGAAGCGACCACTCAAGGCGCGTATTTGCAAAGACTTGAGTACCAGGAAGCAAATTATACGACTCAACAGGAAAACGAACTTGCCGCGGTTTCAAATATGAGTGATGCGGATATTGCAAAGCAAATTACCGAATTGAAAAATCAACAGACACAGGAGCAGCTTGCACTTTATGCGACGAAGATGTTCAATCAAAATCGCGCAAACATTCTCAATCTGTTGCAATAAATTTTAAGGCGGGCATGGTTTATCGGTAGAACGTGAGCTTCCCAAGCTTCAGGGACGGGTTCGACTCCCGTTGCCCGCTCCAATAATGAAAATTCAATGCCCTTCGGTTGAAGGGCATTTTAGATTTTTGGGGAGGATATTTTAAATGATTTATAAAGCCGCAATTTTCGATATGGACGGGACTTTGGTAAATTCGATTGCGGATATTGCCGACGGCGTGAATGAAATGCTTGAGCATTACAATTTCCCGAATCATACGCTTGACGAAATTCGTCTGATGGTCGGCAACGGTGCGCGCAAACTCATTGAACGCGCAATTCCCGCAGACAATGCCGCCGACAAAAATTTTTTGCAAGAGGCACTTGATTATTACAACGGCTGTTACGCAAAGAGATTGACGGTAAAAACCCGTCCCTATCCCGGTATTCCGGAAATGCTTAAAATTTTGAAGGACAAAAAAATTTCGCTTGCCGTTTGCACAAACAAGCAGAAATTTGCGGCGGACGAAATGATTTACACACTTTTCCCGGATATTGATTTTAAAAAAATTGTCGGTGACGAACCCGGCAAGCCCAAAAAACCGGATCCGACCCGCGCGCTTGAAATTGCAAAAAAAATCGGCATCAAGCCGAAAGAAGTCGCTTATTTCGGAGATACCGCCGTCGATATGGAAACTGCGCACAATGCCGGATTTTTGTCGATAGGTGTGACTTGGGGATTCCGCCCGGAAAGCGAACTCCGGGAAAGCGGCGCGGAAATTATAATTCACAAGCCGCTTGAAATTTTCGATTCGATAAATTTTGATGCCGGTCAATCAAGCGTCAAATAATGCGGGACAATGTACTCTTAATTTCCGTTTTTCATGCGAA
>CAJOPK010000039.1 GCA_905236255.1 uncultured Selenomonadaceae bacterium
CCGTTGTAATTTGTAGTCGTTGCAATATCGTTTATTGTATCGTAACGCTGATTAAATTCTTTTTGAATTGTCGCCCTGTCTTCGTCGGTATTTGAATCGTTCGCGGCATTTATCGCAAGTTCCTTCAAACTCCGGAGTTCTTCGACAATATCGGTAATTCCGCCGTCCGCAATTTTAACCATTGATGCTCCGTTCTGAACATTTTGATTGTCCTGCAACAACGAACGAATCTGTTCACGCATTTTTTCGCTTATCGCAAAACTTGCGGAATCATCTTGCGCGGAATTGATTCTTTGACCGCTTGAAACTTTGGCAAGCAAATCTCCGGCTTTTTTTACGTTTTTGTTGAGTTCACCGAGTGCGAGAGCCGCCCCCGCATTTTGCATTACACTCATTGCCATATTAATCAGTCCTTTGTTGTTTCCTACTACCCTTATATATATTATCTTATGTTTTATCGGCATTTTACCGGAAAATATTTATTCCCGCAAAACAAAAAAGCGGCAATTTTTTCTGCCGCCCGATGCCGAAAATTTTTCCGCACAAACTTTTGGAAGGTGTATTCATAACAAAATTTTGTCTGTAATTATGGCACTTTCGAGATTTCAAAGAATACCGCAGTTATGCAAAATTCTTTCCCATGAACACATCTTTTTAATTTTCCTTTTGAAATTTTTTCATAAATTCCGCCAACGCTTCCGCGCCTTCGACGGGCATGGCATTGTAAATCGAGGCACGCATGCCCCCGACGGAACGATGTCCTTTTACGCCGCTCAAATTGTTTTCGAGGGCTTCCGCAACAAATTTTTTCTCCAGTTCCTCATTCGGAAGGCGGAAAGTCACATTCATTAAAGACCGGCTGTCTTTTTCCGCATGCCCGGCATAAAATCCGCCGGAAGAATCAATCGCATCATAAAGAATTTTTGCCTTCAAAGAATTTCGTTTTGCCATTTCCTCAAGTCCGCCGCTCTCCTTAATCCACCGAACGACTTTGCCGACCATGTAAATCGAAAAAGCCGGCGGCGTATTGTAAAGCGAATTTTTCTTGTAAAATGTATCGTAACGGAGCATTGTCGGCAGATTTTCCGGACTCTTTTCAATCAAAGATTTTTTCGCAACGACAATTACGACTCCCGCAGGTCCCAAATTTTTCTGAACGCCGGCGTAAATCAACGAAAATTTTTTGAAGTCAACCGGACGGCTGAGCATATCCGATGACATATCCGCAAAAAGAGGAACTCCGCCGGTTTCCGGAATGTAATGATATTCCGTCCCGTAAATCGTGTTGTTGTAACAGACGTGGAAGTAAGCGGAATTTTTTTCGATATTCAATTCGTCTTGACGGGGAACTCTTTTAAAGCCGCCGTCTTTTGTGGAAGCCGCAATTTTCCCGACACCCAAAATTTCTGCCTCTTTGTAAGCGTTTGAAGAAAAAGTCCCGCTCAAAGCATAACTTCCGGGATTTTCCTTCGTCGCAAAATTCAACGGAATCATGGCAAATTGCAAAGATGCGCCGCCCTGAATAAAGAGAACTTCATAATCGTCGCCGAGTTGCATGAGTTCCAAAATATCGGCTTTGGCTTCGTTGTGAACTTTTTCGTAAGGCTTGGAGCGGTGACTGATTTCCGTTATCGACATTCCGGAATTTTCAAAATCCAAAAATTCGGCTTGCGCCTCCTTCAAAACTTCGATCGGCAAAGTTGCCGGACCCGGATTAAAATTGTAAACTCTTTTCATTTGAAAAAACCTCCCAAATTATTTTTTCTTATTCAAGGCACGAATTGCCGCCGTTGCTTCATAACCGTTCATAATATTCTTCCTTGACTTTTTTTATTGCGTGAAATCTTATTCCGCGTTCCGAAAGTTCCTTTGAATAAAAATTTCCCATATTTTTTACAACGTAGTTAATATTTTCGTCGGCAGTTTGCCGCATCCACAAAAGTGACGCAAAACCCATCCGCAATCACGGGCGTTTCATAAATTTTCCGGCGATCCGGATAAATAAACGCCGATTTCAAAAAACTCAAAATTTAACTCCGAAATTACGGACAAGCGGCGCCGCCCCGGACGGGCGGCAGGTCGCG
>CAJOPK010000040.1 GCA_905236255.1 uncultured Selenomonadaceae bacterium
CAAACAGTTTTCCTGTTATTTTTTACCGACAAAATGATTATTGCAAACCGGATGTGCTGAGATATTCGAAATCCCTTGCCTGTTCGTAAAGGAACAACTTTGAACGGCAATATCGGAAGTCAGCTTACTTTGACGAACGATAAATTGTGCGTGGTTATTTTTGACTTCAAATAATTTTCCCAAACTTTTTGAACGGTTTCCAAGCGACGCTTTCTTGTGGAAGAACTTGCCCAAAAATCTCCGAGCGCGGAAACTTCCATTGAAAATTCTTCAACCTTCCCGTCCTCCGTGCCGACGGTGTAACATCTTTCCGGAGTCGATTCGATATAACGGACTTTGCAATTTCCGCCGGGTGAGAGTACATCGAGAATCGAATTGTAATTTGCCCGATCTTTTGCTATATCCGCCAAAATCTTTGCTTCATAATTCGGATCGTTTTTCAGTGCCTCCCAAGCCGCGTCGCTTATGTGAACGAGTTCGACATCTTTGCTCCGGGATTCGTGAAAAGGAATTGCGTTGATTTTTTGAGTGAGATAAATTTTGTATTCGTCCAAAGTCATATCGGCGGAAATTTTTTGCCCGGTTTCCGTTTCGGTCGAAATATTCATTTCGGCCTTTACGAGTGCCAAAAGTTCATCGTAATAACTCCCGGATTTTTCCTTGACCGGCAAATTGATTGACTTCAACAAATTTTCAATGCCGCCGGATTTATTATTGCCGCCGTAATTGTAAATCGTTGTTCCGTTCATTTTGAATCACCTCAAAAAAATATCGTATATTATCGGCAATTCCATAAGTCCAAAAAAAGCCCGGCAAATTTTAACATTAGGATTTTAAAAATCTTTCCAATGCATCCTGCCATTCCGGCAAACGTGAAAATCCGGCTTCATCAAGGCTTGTTTTGCTCAAACGCGAATTAAAAGGTCTGCGCGCCGGAGTGGGATAATCGGCGGTCTGAATTTCTTCGACTTCGACATCAAGTTTTGAAAGTTCAAAAATCTTCCGTGCAAATTCTGCCCAAGAACAAAATCCTTCGTTGGTCGCGTGATAAATGCCGTATTTTTCGGTTTCGATCATATCCGCCAAAAGTTTTGCCAGATCCGGCGTATAAGTCGGGCTGCCGATCTGATCCGCAACCACACGGATTTTTTTGTTTGTCTTTGCCAAGTTCAACATTGTTTTTACAAAATTTTTGCCGTTTGAACCGAAAACCCAACTTATTCTGACGATAAAATATTTGTCGTGAATTGCCGCAACGGCATCTTCTCCGAGCAGTTTGCTTCTGCCGTACATATTGACCGGAGTTTTTTCGGCTTTAATTTCGTAAGGTTCTTTGCCGTCGCCGCCGAAAACATAATCGGTACTTATGAAAATGAGTTTTGCGCCGATTTCGTGACAGGCTTCGGCAATTTTTCGCGTTGCCATTCCGTTGACGGTCAAAGCCGCTTCGGCTTCGGTTTCCGCCTTATCGACGGCGGTATAAGCCGCACAATGAATGACCGCATCGGGTTTTTGTTTGAGAATAAAATCTTTTGCGCCGTCCGGATCGTTCAAATCAAGTTCCCGGCGCGTCGTACCGATACAATCTTTGCCGCGCTTTTTAAGTTCTTTCAAGACATCGTAACCGAGTTGTCCGGTTATTCCCGTTACCAAAATCATTTATAAAATCGCACTCCTTCACGTCATTCAAAAACAAAAATAAATTGCAAGTTTTCCGGTTTCGACGGAAATTTTTATTTTATCGGTTGTCGGGCGATTGCTGACTGACAGAGATTTGTTGCGAAAAAGTTTTGCGTCGTGAAGTTCCCAGCGCGTTCCCGTCAAAGTTACCCCTTCACAAATTTTGTCAATCGGCAAAAGTGAAATTACCTCCGGCTTTTTTAAAAGATTTATTTCGGCAAAATTCCCGCCGCGCAGAAAAAATAAAATTTCTCTTTCATCGGCAAGGCATATTTCAATTTTTTGACAGGCACAAACAAAAATCAGGTTGTAAAGATGATCAGTTCTGCCGCCGAAAACCCCCGTCAAAATCGCGAAATCTTTTCCCGCTTCAATCATGCGAATCAGGGCAAATTCCGTGTCGGTAAAATCTTTTTCTACCGGCAGACGTTCAAATTTTATTCCGGAATTTAAAGCCTTTTCGGTTGCGGAAATTTTTGCGCTGTCGAAGTCGCCGATAAAAAATTCCGGGACAATTCCGCATTTTTGACAAATCTCAATTCCCTTGTCAATCGCCCAAACTTCCCGATTTTCCGCAACATCTTTAAACCAAAAACCGGCGGGAGTTCTTCCCCCCGCCGCCGCAAAAATTTCTTCGTTATGTGACTTTGAAAAAAGTATCTCCGCCTGCGGTAATTTCAAAAAATTTTTCATTCGACAAACTCGCTCAAACCTGCATCAAAAACGCTCGTCAAATTTTCGCTTATCATTGTCTGCAAATTCAACTTTTCCTTGAGCGAAAGTTTGCGCGGCTCGTTTTCGTAAATCGGCAGACGCTTTTTGATGAACTGCGTATCAATATTTCCCGTCCGGAAATAACTGTCCTCCAAAATTCTCTTGTGAAGGGGAATCGTGGTTTTCATTTCGCCGCCGAAAGAATCTTCGCCTTCGATTATAAATTCGTTTAAAGCGCGTTGCATTATGCGAATCGCATCGCCGCGTGTCTTTCCGTGAACGACGACCTTTGCAATAAGCGAATCGTAATAAGGCTCGATTGCAAGTCCGGCGGTAACGCCGCTGTCAAAACGGACGCGGGGACCGGAAGGCTCGTGCATGAAATAAATTCTGCCGGGTGAAGGCATAAATTGTTTGTCCGGGTCTTCCGCATTTATTCTGCACTCTATCGCGTGACCGGTGAATTTTACGTCCTTTTGCGTAAATTCCAAAGGCTCGCCGGCGGCAATTTTGATTTGAGTTCTTACAAGGTCAATGCCGGTAATCGCCTCCGTTATCGCGTGTTCGACCTGAACGCGGGGATTTATTTCCATGAAGTAAAATTCGTGCGTCGCAAGGTCAAGCAAAAATTCAACCGTGCCTATGCTCGAATAATGGACGCTCTTTGCCGCCTCGACCGCCAATTTCCCGACGCGTTCGCGCATTTCCTCACTCAATGCGATTGAAGGAGATTCTTCCAAAAGTTTTTGATTGCGGCGTTGAATGGAACATTCGCGCTCGCCCAAATGAACGACTTCGCCGAAATTGTCGGCAACTATTTGTACTTCTATATGCCGGGATCTCTCAATGTAATGCTCAAAATAATACCGGACTTTTGTAACGTCAATTACCTGCAAAACATTCCGGAGTTCGTCCTCATTGTGAATGATAAACATTCCCTTGCCGCCGCCGCCGGAAACCGGTTTCAAAATTACGGGATATTCGACGTAACGCGCCGCCTCGTAGGCTTCATCATTGTTTTTGAGAGGGTTGCTGCCCTTTGCCATCGGTATTCCGGAAGGTTCCATAGCCGCACGCGCCGCATCTTTGTCGCCGACGACCGCTATTGTTTCCGGAAGGGGACCTATCCAAGTCAAGCCGGCATCGGTAACCATTTTTGCGAATTGCGTATCTTCCGACAAAAGCCCGTAACCCGGATGAACGGCATCGGCTTCGGATTTTAAAGCGGCATTCAAAATTGCTTCCCTGTTCATGTAACTTTCCGAAACTTCGGGCGCGCCGATCCAAACTTTCATGTCTGCCATTTGAACGTGCAAAGCATTGTTGTCAACGTCCGAATAAACCGCAACCGTTTCAATTCCGAGTTCCTGACAGGCACGAATTACGCGCACGGCAATTTCTCCGCGATTGGCAATCAAAATTCTTTTAAACATAAAGCCACCTCCCGTAAATTTTTCCAAAATTCTCCCGATTATTATAAACGGCAATTATGTTCTTTTGCAAGAAAATTTATCTTCAGGATTTTTGCGCCAATCTCTGCAAGTATCGACCGTATTCATTTTTTGAAAGAGGTTCGGCAAGTTTCAAAAGTTGATCCGCGCCGATGTATCCCATTCGATAGGCAATTTCTTCGATACAGGAAATTTTTAATCCCTGCCGCATCTGAATTGTATGAACAAACGCCCCCGCCTGCAAAAGTGATTCGTGAGTCCCGGTGTCAAGCCAGGCATAACCGCGACGCATTTTTTCCACGCGCAACTTTTCGCGCTCAAGATAAATTTTGTTTACGTCCGTAATTTCCAATTCGCCGCGCGCGGAAGGTTTAATCATTTTCGCAACGTCAACAACATCTTTGTCGTAAAAATAAAGACCGGTGACGGCGTAATTTGAACGGGGATTTTTCGGTTTCTCCTCCAAACTCAAAGCCTTGCCCGTTTCCTTTTCAAATTCGACAACGCCGTAACTTTCTGGATCATTGACGTAATAAGCAAAAACGGTCGCACCGTCATCAAAACTTGCCGCGCGCTGGACAAGTTTTGCGAAATCCGAGCCGTAAAAAATATTGTCACCCAAAACGAGTGCGCAACCTTCACCGTCGATAAATTCTTCACCTATCAGAAAAGCCTGTGCAAGTCCCTCCGGTTTCGGCTGAACGGCGTATTTTATTTGAAGTCCGAGTTGTGATCCGTCGCCGAGCAATTCCCGAAACAGCCGACTGTCTTGCGGAGTGTTGATAATCAAAATTTCGCGTATTCCGGCAAGCATAAGCGCGGAGAGCGGATAATAAATCATCGGCTTGTCAAAAACCGGCATCAGTTGTTTCGATACGACTTCCGTCAACGGATAAAGTCGCGTACCGGAGCCGCCCGCCAAAATTATTCCCTTTTTTATCATAATAAATCTTCCCTTCAAATTGTCCTCAATTTTTCTATTTCGCTCATTATTGACCGGGCAAATTCTTCCATAGCCTCCCGGTCTTTTGCACTTCCCTCAAAAATCATCGGCTTTCCGTAAACTGCGGCGAGTTGCGGAAATGTTGACTCTTTTGAAAAAATCTTGTTTGTTCCGATAATCGCTGCGGGAATTACGGGAGCTTTTGTCAGCGCGGCAATAAGAGAAACGCCGGATTCGGGTTTTCCCGGTTTGCCTGTTTTACTGCGCGTCCCTTCCGGGAAAATACCCAAACAACCCCCGTCTTTTAAAACTTTGACGGCATTTTTTATCGCATTTTTATCCGCCGCCCCTCTCTTTACCGGGAAAACGTGCAAGGCGCGAATTGCCGCCGCAAAAATCGGATTTTTGAAAAGTTCTTCCTTTGCCATGTAATTTACTTCACGATCAATGAAAGTTCCGAGAAAAGGCGGATCCCAGTTACTCACATGATTTGCGGCAAGAATAAAAGCACCGGTTTCCGGAATGTTTTCCGCACCGATAACCCTTGTCCGAAAAATATATTTGAAAATAAATCCGCAAACAATTTTCAACAGAGAATAAAGCATTTTCAATCCTCCGCGAGTTCGACGATTTTTTCGACGACTTCATCAATCGAAAGATTTGTCGTATCAAGCAAAATCGCATCGTCGGCCTTTTTCAGCGGTGCAATTTCGCGTTCGCTGTCTTGTTTGTCGCGCAGAATGATTTCATTTTTCACTTTATCAAAATTCGCGGGAATATTTTTTGCTTTCAATTCTTCAAAACGCCGGCGCGCTCTTTCTTCAACCGATGCCGTCAAAAAAATCTTTAAATCGGCATCCGGCAAGACAGCCGTACCTATATCCCGCCCGTCCATTATTACCGAGCCGGACTTTGCCATATTTCTTTGGAGTTCCGTCAATTTTTTTCTGACCGCGCCGAATTTCCCGACCGTCGAGGCCATGTTTCCGATTTCCGGCATACGAATTTCCTTCGTAACTTCCCGATCTCCCATGAAAACCCGCGCCGATTCGTCAAGGCGAATTTCAATTTCTTCAACGGCGGCGTTTATGTTTTCTTCATCGGCCGGCTTTCCGCTTTCAAAAACTTTCAAGCCGACGGCACGATACATCGCGCCCGTATCAATGTATGTATAATTCAATTTTTTTGCGACAAGTTTGCAAACGGTACTTTTGCCGGCACCGGCGGGACCGTCAACGGCTATAATTTTCTTCAACTGTTCTATACCTCCCGAAAATCTTTCCCGTCAAGAATTTCTACCCTCTCATTCTTATGACCGTTATTTTCGGTTCCATGCCCGGTTCAAGTTCCATAATCATAAAAGATCCCCTTGTGTCGTCGCGGGGACGGGCGGCACTTCCGGGATTAAGCAGAACGGGCGGACCCGGCAAATATTCGACAATGTGAGTATGACCGAAAATCGCAATATCCGCGCCGCGAGATTCCGCCGCCTCCATTATATATTCCTGCGTGTAACGGACTCCGTAATTGTGACCGTGTGTCATAAAAATTTTGTGATCCGCAACTTCGACCACTTTTTCATAACAGGTATTTTCGCCCGGCCAATCGCAGTTGCCGGCAACCCAGTGAACGGGAACATCAACCAAAGACTGAAGATATTCCGCATCCGGTGTACAATCGCCCAAATGCAACCACATATCCGGATTTTGAGCAATTCCGAGTGCCTTGTCTATTGCACTCCAATTTCCGTGAGTATCACTTATTATCCCTATTTTCACGGCAATCGCTCCTTTAATTTCGACACAAATTTTTTCAGTGCCGCTCCTCTGTGGCTTATCTTGTCCTTTTCCTCCGGACTCAACTGAGCCATAGTTTTTGAATCATTCATGTAAAAGTACGGATCATATCCGAAACCGTTACTTCCTTTTGGAATCAATTTTATAATTCCGTCAACCTTTCCGTCCGCAGAAATTTCCGTCCCGTCAATGTCGGCAAAGTGCAGGGCGCATCTGTAATCTGCGGGAGAATTTTCGACACCGATTTTTTTCAATTCTTCAATCAGCTTTTGATTGTTGGTGTCGTCGTCCGCATGAAAACCGGCGAACCTTGCCGAATGAACTCCGGGAAGTCCGCCCAGTGCATCGACTTCCAAACCGGAATCGTCGGCAAGGCAGGCAAGTCCGATCTTGTCCCTGAAAAAAATTGCCTTGATACGCGCATTTTCCTCAAAAGTCAAACCGTCCTCAACGGCATCGGGCAATTCTCCGAAATCGGCAAGCGAATGAATTTCGACGGGCAACCCTTCAAAAATCTTTGTCATTTCTCGAAGTTTGCCGGGATTTTTTGTCGCAATAACAATCTTTTTCATTTAACCAATCCTTCCGACTCTCCAAACAAGTCGGCGACCAAGCGCGTCTTTTTGCAAATCTATCAATTCACCTATACCCTTTTCCGCCATGTCCAAAATTTCGGAAAGGTCTTTTCTGCTGAAGGGATGTTTTTCGCCGGTGCCTTGAACTTCGACAATCTGCCCCGATCCGGTCATCACTATGTTGCAATCGGCTATCGCGTTTGAATCTTCTTCGTAGCACAGATCCAAAATCTTTTCGCCTTCGGCGGATATTCCCGCAGAAATCGCCGCCACAAAATCCGTGACCGGAAAAGCATTGCCGACCGTGTAAAAAGTTTCGCAAGCCTCGACAAGTGCCACAAATGCGCCGGTTATCGATGCCGTCCTTGTGCCGCCGTCCGCCTGTATTACGTCGCAATCGACGGTGATTGTTCTTTCGCCGAGTGCTTCCAAATTTGTGACGGAACGCAAAGCGCGTCCGATAAGTCTTTGAATTTCCGCCGTCCTGCCGTTTTGTCTGCCGACTTTCGATTCGCGTACGACTCTTTGAATCGGCGCGGCGGGCAACATCGAATATTCCGCCGTCACCCAGCCCGTCCCGGAACCCTTCAAAAAGCCCGGCACCCTTTCCTCAACCGTTGCCGCACACACGACTTTTGTGTCACCGACTTCGATTATTGCGGATCCCGCAGGATATTTTTGAAACCGTCGTTGCAAAAAAACTTCCCGCATTTCATCATTTTTTCTGTTGTTCCTTACGGATATCAAAATTTCACCGCCCGTTAAAAAATCAAGCGTATTTTACCATAAAAAAAAACCTGCACGCATTGAACCTCTCCCGGCTAAAGCCGGAAGATTCTTGAAAAGATTGACGGTCAAGCCGCCCTTATTCTCAAAGGGCTGTCCAAAAGCC
>CAJOPK010000041.1 GCA_905236255.1 uncultured Selenomonadaceae bacterium
AGAAAAAAGTTCGCAAGAATATCGAATACGGCGTGGCGCACATCAGCTCCACGTTTAACAATACGATCGTCACGCTCACGGACAAGAGCGGCAATGCACTTTCATGGGCAAGTGCGGGCGGCTTGGGATTTCGCGGCTCCCGCAAGAGTACACCTTTTGCGGCACAGATGGCGGCTGAAGTGGCGGCGAAGGCGGCCATGGAACACGGCTTGAAACAGGTCGAAGTTTACGTCAAAGGTCCCGGCGCGGGTCGTGAAGCGGCAATTCGTTCGTTGCAGGCAACCGGTCTTGAAGTCAACATGATCAAAGATGTTACTCCGATTCCGCATAACGGATGCCGTCCGCCCAAACGCAGAAGAGTTTAATCGGAGGTGCAAATTTTATGGCAATAGACAGAGTTCCCGCATTAAAGCGTTGCCGCGCTCTCGGAATTGAGCCTGCCGTTCTCGGGCGTTCGCGTCAATCAAAACGCAAGAATACGCACGTTGCCCGCAAACTCAGCGAATACGGCATGCAGCTCAAAGAGAAGCAGAAGGCTAAATTTATTTACGGCGTTCTCGAACGTCAATTCCGCAGATATTACGAAAAGGCAAAGACAATGCCCGGCGTTACCGGCGAAAATCTTTTGATTTTGCTTGAACGTCGCATCGACAACGTAATTTTCCGCATGGGTTTTGCAAATACGCGTCGTCAGGCGCGTCAGATTGTCCGTCACGGTCACATTACCGTAAACGGCAAGCGTTGCGATATTCCTTCCGCACTCGTCAAAGTCGGAGATAAAATTGAGGTCTGTGAAAAGAGTCAGAGTAAACCGCTCTTCAAAGAAATGAAAGAAACGAAAAATGCTTTGAGTGCACCGGCTTGGCTTGAATCGGATCAGGAAAATCTTAAAGGCAGCGTAATAAGATTCCCGAATCGCGACGAAATTATCGATATTCCGGTAACCGAACAGTCCATTGTCGAATTGTATTCAAGATAAAATTTTGTTCCCCAATGAATAAATTTGTATGATTCGGCAGGGAGGATTTTGTCAGATGATGGAAATGGAAAAACCGAAAATCGAAATAGTCGAGGTCGGAGAAGACGGTCGTTACGGCAAATTTGTCTGCGAGCCGTTGGAGCGCGGTTACGGAATAACGATCGGCAACAGTCTGCGCAGAATGTTGCTTTCGTCTTTGGAAGGTGCGGCAGTCACTTCGATAAAAATTGACGGCGTGTTGCATGAGTTTTCGACACTTCCGGGAGTTCGCGAAGATGTAACGAATATCGTTTTGAATCTCAAGCAACTCTGCCTGAAGATGATCACGCCCGTGCAAAATGATGAGGATCCTTCAGTCGTAACCGAGCAACCCGCCGGCAACGATGTCAGAACGATTCGCCTTGATGTTGAAGGCACGGCGGGAGAGGTTCGTGAAGTTACCGGTGCGGACATTATTCAAAACGGCGATGTTGCGGTACTCAATCCGGGTCTGCACATTGCGTCTTTGAATGAAGAAGGCAAGTTGAAAATTGAAATGACCGTTGAGCGCGGTCGCGGTTACAGGACGGCTGAAAAGAACAAAAAGCCGGACGATTCAATCGGGATTATTCCGGTCGATTCGATTTTCTCTCCGGTTTTGCGCGTCAATTATGAAGTTCAAGATACACGCGTCGGAAACGTAATGGACTACGACAAACTTGTTTTGGAAGTCTGGACGGACGGCACCATTAAACCGGACGAAGCCGTTGCAAAGGCGGCGGGCATTTTGGTCATGCACCTGCAGCTTTTCCGCAGCATGGACGGCTTGCCGGAAGATACCGCGGATTCGGAACCGGCATTCATTGAAGAACCGGTTGACGAAAGTTCAAAGATTCTCGACATGACGATTGAAGACCTTGATTTGTCCGTGCGTTCGTTTAATTGTTTGAAACGTGCACAGATAAACACGGTCGGCGATTTGGTGGAAAAATCCGAAGACGAAATGATGAAAGTCCGCAATTTGGGACGCAAGTCTTTGGACGAAGTCAAAAAGAAACTTGACGAACTCGGTTTGTCACTCCGTTTCGGCGGGGAAGATATTGACGAACCGGTTTGATTGGTCGATATGAAAAGAGAGGATTTAAGATGAGCCACAGAAAACTCGGCAGGAACTCCGCCGCAAGAAAGGCCTTGCTCAAGAGTCTCCTGATTGCACTTTTCAAATATGAGCGCATCGAAACCACCGAAGCAAAGGCAAAAGAACTTCGCAGAGTTGCGGATAACGTTATCACTCTCGCGAAACGCGGCGACCTCAGCGCACGCCGCATGGCTATTGCCGCAGTCGGTGATGTCGGTGTCGTTCACAAGGTTTTTGAAGAGATGCCGGAAAAATATAATGACCGCAACGGCGGTTACACGCGCATTTTGAAATTGGGACCGCGTCGCGGTGATGCCGCTCCGATGGTTCTCATGGAACTTGTGTAAAAACATTTTGAAACCGGCGGACTCGATATAAAAATAAAAGGACTTCGGTCAAAAATCGAAGTCCTTTTTGTGTTGCGTGAATGCCGGTTCTATTTGTTCAATGCTCCGAATTTTCGATCCCGTTGCCCGAAATCTTTTAAAGCCTTCACAAATTCTTCCGGAGTAAATTCCGGCCATGTCGTATCCGTAAACCAAAACTCGGCATAAGCCGATTGCCACAGCAGAAAATTGCTTACGCGATACTCTCCGCTCGTCCTTATCACCAAATCGACCGGAGGCTGTCCGGCAGTGTCCAATTCGCTTTCAAAAATTTCGGCGGAAATATCTTCCGGAGAAATTTCTCCCGCCGCAACTTTTTTTGCCAATTTTTGAGCGGCGCGGACAATTTCATCTTGCCCGCCGTAATTCGCCGCAATATTGAATTTTACTCCGGTATTGTTTTTCATGAGTTCGGTTGCGTCCCGGATTTGATTTCTTATTCCGTCCGAAAACGCCTCCAATCTTCCCAAAAATCTCAAGCGTACATTTTTTTCGTGCATTTCCGCCTTTTCGCGTTCAAGATAATCCGAAAACAAATGCATCAGAAAATCAACTTCCGCATGGGGACGTTTCCAATTTTCGGTCGAAAAAGCGTAAACCGTCAACGCCTCAAGATTTAAATTTACCGCCGTCGTCAAAATTTTTTTCAAAGTCTTTACTCCGGCGGAATGACCGGCACTTCTCAAAAGTCCGTGAAAACTTGCCCAGCGACCGTTGCCGTCCATTATTATTGCGACATGGCGCGGCAATTTCGCCCGGTCAAGCCCGGCAATCAAATCATAATCTGCGCCCGCCATGATTAAACTTCCATAACTTCTTTTTCTTTCGCCGATTTCGTATCATCGACGAGCTTAATATATTTGTCCAAAAGTTTTTGGATTTTTTCCTGACCTTCTTTGCGGTCGTCCTCCGTAATTTCCTTATTTTTCTCCATCTTCTTTACCGCTTCGTTTGAATCGCGGCGAATGTTGCGCATGGCAACCTTAACGTCTTCCGATTTTTTGGAAACCACCTTGACCAATTCTTTGCGGCGTTCCTGAGTGGGTTGAGGAATTGCAAGGCGGATCGCCGTGCCGTCCGAATTGGGAGTGATGCCCAAATCCGATTTTTGAATTGCCTTTTCAATGTCCTTCAAAGATTTCGGATCGTAAGGCTTGATCATAATCATGCGCGGCTCCGGAACGGAAACGTTTGCCATTTGATTTACCGGAGTGGGCGAACCGTAATAATCGACCATAACTTTGTCCAAAAGGCTCGGAGTGGCACGCCCGGCACGGAGTGAAGCGTATTCTTTTTTCAAACCGTCCAAACTCTTTTTGAACTTCTCTTCCGCCGCATTGATGATGTCCTTCGTCATGATAAATTCCTCCCGTAAAATTTTATTTTTCGCCGGTGCCGACGGTTGTTCCCATTTCTTCGCCGAGTGCCGCACCGACAATATTTTCGTGATTGTCTATATTAAAGACGACAAGCGGAATGTTGTTGTCCATGCAAAGACTTGTCGCGGTCGAGTCCATGACGTGCAAGCCGCGATTCAAAATTTCTATGTAAGTGAGATTGTCAAATTTTTTCGCGCCGGGATTTTTATTCGGGTCACTGTCATAAATTCCGTCCGTTCCTTTTTTTGCCATGAGAATAACGTCGGCCTCAATTTCCGCCGCTCTCAACGCCGCCGTCGTATCCGTCGAAAAGTAGGGGTTGCCGGTGCCGCCGCCGAAAATTACGACGCGCCCTTTTTCAAGGTGACGGACTGCGCGACGGCGAATGTAAGGTTCCGCAACTTCGCGCATTTCTATTGCCGTTTGAACGCGGGTAAAGACGTTCATTTTTTCAAGTGCGTCCTGAAGTGCAAGGGCATTCATTATCGTTGCAAGCATGCCCATGTAATCGGCTGACGCTCTGTCCATGCCCTTTGCCGATCCGCTCAATCCGCGCCAAATGTTTCCGCCGCCGACGACAATCGCAATTTCAAGCCCCGCCTCATGAATTTTTTTAATCTGACGGGCAATATCTTCGACGACCGCCGGATTTATTCCGAATCCCTGTTCACCCGCCAAAGACTCACCGCTCAATTTCAAAACCACTCTCTTGTATTTTCCCATAAACCGCAACTCCTTTTTTATCCTTACTTATTCGGCGGCTTATTCGTCAAAATTGCGCTTATTCCTGCAAAGCTAAATTTTGAACAAACTCCCGGAATAAGGCGACGAAAAAATTTTTGCAGGAAAATCAAGATATTGACGGAATAATAAGCCGGCAATAAAAATTTGAAAGGATATGAAAAAAATGATTTCAAGTACCGATTTCAGAACGGGATTGACCATTGAGATCGACGGCAGTGCATGGCAGATTGTCGATTTTCAGCACGTCAAACCCGGAAAGGGCGCGGCTTTTGTCCGTACCAAAATCAAGAATGTTGAAACCGGCGCGGTCGTCGAACGCACTTTTAACCCGAACGAAAAAATGCCGCCGGCGCACCTCGATACCCGCAAAATGCAATATCTTTACGAATCCGACGGCAATTACGCCTTCATGGATACCGAAACTTATGAGCAAACGGAATTGACGAAAGATCAGCTCGGCACGGCTCTCAATTATTTGATGGAGAACATGGAAGTCAACCTGCAGACTTTCAAGGGACGCATTATCGGGATCAGCCTGCCGAACTCCGTCGAATTGAAAGTAACCGAATGTGAACCTGCCGTCAAAGGCAACACGGCAACCGGCGCTACCAAAAACGCGACACTTGAAACCGGTTACGTCGTTCGCGTTCCTCTCTTCATAAATGAAGGCGACGTACTCAGAATAGATACCCGTACCGGAAATTATATCGAACGCGCATAACAAAAATTTTTCTCCTTAAACTCCCCGACGGAAATTCAAGCGGGGAGTTTTTTTGTTGCCGGAATTAAATTTTTTCGCGCCCGGACTTTGTTTACAAACTTTTGAATTTTTGATAAACTCAACGCAAGAAAATTCAAACAAATTTAAAGCCTGCGGGTGATTTTTATGGACAGCGAAAATAAAAGCGGCATAATGCGCTTTGCCGTTATCGGAAGTATAATTGTTGCGGTTATATTGGTTTTGGGTACGGTCTTGACCGGAAAAAATGCCGGAGAAGATACTCAAACTGCCGTCAGAACCGTCAGCCTTCTTTACCTTGACGAACTTGCCGGAAGACGCGAGCAGGTTATCGCCTCAACAATTTCAAATTACATAAGCAATCTCGATACAGCAACCGGAATGTTGGAACCTTCCGACCTTCAAAGTATTGAAAGTTTGCAGAATTATCAGGCGCGAATGAAACTGCTTTACGGCTTGGAGAAATTTGCCTTCGTTGACGATTCCGGCTTGATTTATACTTCACGCGGAACCCGGACGGATATTAACACTTACGCCTTCAATTACAGGGAAATTTCCTCTCCGGAAGTTTCGATAAAAGATTTGGAAGGCGAAAACAAAAAAGTAATAATTGCCATGCCGGTTGACAGATTGCCTTTTAACGGAAAGCATCTCGTCGTTTGTTTCATGGAAATGAATATGGCGCGTATGCTCGAAAATATTTCCCTGCAGACAAGCAACAACGGCAACACTTTCTGCAACCTTTACACAAACGACGGACTTTCTTTGACAAATTTCGTGCTCGGCGGTCTTTCAAACGAAAAGAATATTTTGAAGGCGATGAACAACGCGACTTTTGAAGGGAACGGCTCTTTTGAAAAAATGCGCGCAGACTTTTTCGCGAAAAGATCCGGGATTGTTTCCTTCACTTACAACGACATAAACGAAACGATGTGTTATGTGCCGGTTCGCGGGACAAATTGGATGCTTACTTATCTTGTTCGCGAAAGTGTTATAAGCGGTCAAATCAGTTCAATTTCCGACGGAATAGTTTTCAGAAGTTTGATGCAGTCGATTTTGACGGCATTGGTTTTGGCGGCGGCTTTTGCGGTCATGATCTTTCAAATGCGCCGGGCTTCAAAGATAAATTTGGAAAAGCAAATTTCCGAAACCGAAAACCGGGTAAAGCAACAGGAATTGGAAGAACAGCTTGCACTGCAGGAAGAACTTTTGGCCCGGGAGCAGCAACGCACTCAACAGGACTCAATGATAACCGCGCTTGCCTCCGATTATCGCAGCGTTTACTTCATAAATTTGGACGAAGATAAAGGCATTTGCTATCGAAAGGAAAAAGATGTTGAGGACGTTGCGGAAGTCGGCGAAAAGTTTTCCTTTTCCGAAAAATTTACCGAATACTGCAAGCGTTTCGTCACGGAAGATTTTCGGGAAGGTTTTATGGAATTTATTTCTCCGAAATCTATATCGAAAGGCTTGGAAAATGAAACAATAATTTCTTATCGTTATCGGGTGAAAAGAGACGATCGCGAAAGTTACGAAATGCTCCGGATGGCGGGAGTAAGGCATGCGGAAGATCGAACGGATCACAAAGTCCACGCGGTCGGTGTCGGATTTTCGGATATTGATGCGGAAATGCGCGATTCAATGGAGAAGAGCCGGGCTTTGAGCGATGCCCTCAAAACTGCCGAAGAGGCAAATAAGGCAAAGACAATTTTCCTTTCAAACATGAGCCACGAAATTCGTACGCCCATGAATGCGATTATCGGCTTGGACAATCTTGCACTCAACGATCCGGATATTTCCGAAAAGACACGGGATTATCTTGAAAAAATCGACAGTTCCGCAAAACATTTGCTTTCTCTGATTAACGATATTCTTGATATGTCCCGCATTGAATCCGGGCGAATGTTGATACGTAACGAAGAATTTGATTTTTCAAAACTTATCGAGCAGATTAACGTAATGATGAGCGGTCAATGCAAAGACAAGGGCTTGGATTACAATTGCCACATTTACGGATCGGTTGACGAAAGATATATCGGCGACGACGTTAAACTTCGGCAGGTTCTGATAAATATTTTGGGAAATGCCGTAAAATTTACTCCGGAAGGCGGCACGATAGATTTTCTTGTCGAAAAAATTGCAAGTTTTCAGGGCAAGTCCACACTTCGATTTATAATTCAGGATACCGGAATCGGCATGAGCAAAGATTTTATTCCGAAACTTTTCGATACATTCAGTCAGGAAAATTCCGGCGCGTCAAATAAATACGGCAGTTCCGGCTTGGGTATGTCAATCACAAAAAGCATAATCGAACTGATGAACGGAAATATTGAAGTCAAAAGTGAAAAGGGAGTCGGAACAACTTTTACCGTCACCGTCACTTTGCCGGAAACCGACAAAAATGCAAATCCCGACGTTGAAGGCATTGAAATAAATCCCAAAGATATGAATGTTTTGATTGTTGACGACAATCCTATTGACTGCGAACACGCAAAACTTGTTTTGGAAAAAGCCGGAATTGCGTCGGAATTTGCGCTTTCCGGAAAAGAGGCGATCGAAAAAATTGAATTGCGCCACGCCCGCCGTGAACTTTACAACTTGATAATAATGGATTGGCAGATGCCCGGCATGGACGGAATCGAAACAACGCGCCGGATCCGTTCGATTATCGGAAACGACACCGCAATAATAATTTTGACGGCTTACAATCGCGACGATATACTTGATGAGGCGACCGATGCCGGAGTTGACAGTTTTATTGCAAAGCCGCTGTTTTCCGGCAATTTGATGGAAGAATTTAAAAACGCCCTGAAAAAGAAAAACAGACTTGCCGCCGATTCCGCGAAAAAGGCAGACTTGAAAGGTCGTCGGATTCTTTTGGCGGAAGATATGATCGTTAATGCGGAAATTATGATGCAGGTTTTGAAAATGCGGGAAATGGAGCCGGAACACGCCGAAAACGGCAGACTGGCGGTCGAAATGTTTTCCTCTCACCCGGAAGGTTATTACGACGCAATTTTGATGGATATGCGTATGCCGGAGATGAACGGCTTGGAAGCAACGACGGCAATTCGCGAAATGCACAGATTGGACGCGAAAACCATTCCGATTATCGCGTTGACGGC
>CAJOPK010000042.1 GCA_905236255.1 uncultured Selenomonadaceae bacterium
AATTCGTATTTGTACGGCGCGGCAAAAGTCGGAATGACTTTAACCGTTGCCACGCCGAAAAATTACAAACCGAATGAACAAGTTTTTGAAAATGCCCTGACCGATGCCGAAGAAACCGGCGCAAAACTTTCTTGGACGGAAAATCCGGCGGAAGCGGTAAAAGATGCGGATATTATTGCAACGGATACTTGGGCAAGTATGGGGCAGGAAGCCGAACATGACGAACGCAAGAAAATTTTTGCTCCGTATCGGGTGAATCGGGAACTTTTGAAAAATGCGTCGAAAAATGCAATCGTCATGCATTGTCTGCCGGCTTACAGGGGCGAAGAAATTACCGACGAAGTTTTTGAGGACAATGCCGGCGTAATTTTTGACGAGGCGGAAAATCGTCTGCATACTCAAAAAGCAATAATGGCGTTGACGATGTGCGACTGAAAAATTCGGGAGTCGATGATTTTTTGAATTATGGAAACTTGGATTTTATTTTTACGCCGGAATCTTTTATCGTCGAAGAAGTAAATTCGGACGGTAAAAGATCCGACAATGTTTTTTTGAATGACAAATACGGCGCACTTTACAATTTGGCTTTTTCGGAATCAAAAGGCGGAGAAAGTTTTTCACTTGCTTTTCTCCGTCTTTTTTCCGAGACTTTTGTCGAAAAATTGACCGCCCTGCCGGAAATTGAAATTGCCCGCGAAAATGTCGAACTCGTGCCGGACGAAATTACAAAAAACGCGCTTTTAAATTCCGTCCCCTTTGCACCGGGTTCCGATTACATTGACGAAAATTGGATCGAAAAAAATTTTGCCGCCCTGCTTGAAGTTTTCCGGCGCGAAATTTCCGATTACAAAGAAAGCGTTGCAAAATATTTTTCCGGCAAGCGCGAAAATCTCAAAATTCCGGAAAGAGTATTTTTTCATTTGGTTGAAAGGAAAGGGGATCCGGAATTTCCCTTTGCCTTTCTCGCAACTTACGCGACCAAAAACGAATGCGGAAAAATCCGGCATCTTCCCCTGATTCATGCACTCAACGAATTTAAAGACGACCGAAACAAACTTTTGACTTTGCTCGGCTGTTTAAATCGGGCGGCGGAAATTTCTCCGCTGATAAATGATTTTGTCGAAAGCGGCGAAATGATGCATCCTCTCCGGCTTACGCCGAAAGAAGCCTTTGAAATTTTGAAGGCGGTACCGCTTTTGGAAGAAAACGGGATTTTGTGCCGGATACCGAATTGGTGGAAAAGGAGAAAGTCCTCGTCAATTCAAATTACCGTAAAATTCGGGGAAGAGGAAAGTTCGATTTTGGGATTTAAATCCATTGTTTCCGGACAACCTTCTTTGACTGTTGACGGAATCGAATTGACAAAAGAAGAAATCTCAAAACTTTTGGCGGAAACCGACGGACTCTCGCAGATTAAAGGCAAGTGGATTGAAGTTGATCGTGAAAGATTGCGCGAACTTTTGGATAAAATGAACGAATACGGCGGGAATTTTTCTTTCCTTGAGGTGCTTAAACTTGAAAGCGGAACGGAAGAGGATCATTACGAAATTTCGGAAGATTTATCGTATACTCACGGCGCATATCTCGAAAAAATCCTGCAACAACTCCGCCGCCCGGAAATTATCGAAAGTCCGAAAATCCCGGCTGCGGTCAATGCAAATTTGCGCCCGTATCAAAAAGCCGGTTTTGCTTGGCTTAAAATGATGGCAAAATTGGGACTCGGGGCGTGTCTTGCGGACGATATGGGACTCGGAAAAACTCTGCAGATTTTGACTTTTTTGGAAGAGGCAAGAACTCAAAAACCGGATTCAAAATTTTTGCTCGTCGTACCCGCTTCACTTCTCGGAAATTGGGAAAATGAAACGGCAAAATTTACGCCGAAAATAAATTTGAAAATCCTGCACGGGCAGACCGCCGCAAAATTAAAATCCGAAATTGACGGGAATCTTCCATTCCTGACAATCACAACTTATTCGATGGCAACGCGAATTGAAGAACTGCAAAAAATTTCTTGGGACGGCTTGATTTTGGATGAGGCACAGGCGATAAAAAATCCCGGCACAAAACAGACAAAGACAATCAAAAAATTTTCCGCCGGAATAAAAATTGCCCTGACCGGTACCCCCATTGAAAACGATCTTTCAAATTTGTGGTCGCTGTTTGATTTTCTCGACAAAGGACTTTTGGGAAATGCGTCGGAATTTCGTTCTTATGCAAAAGAACTTGCCGAAAATCCGCAGAATTATTACAAATTGCGCAGAATGATTTCTCCCTTTATCCTGCGCCGCCTGAAAACCGACAAGAAAATTATTTCGGATCTTCCGGACAAATTGGAAAGGGTCGATTATACGGATTTGACCAAAAAGCAGATTGTTCTTTATCGGAAACAGGTCAAGGATTTGGAAAAGCAAATAAAAAATGTCAAAGGTATTGCAAAAAAAGGTCTTGTTTTGGCAACCATCACAAAATTAAAACAAATTTGCAATCACCCGGATCAATTTTTGGGTCAGGGCGTTTACGACGCGAAAGACAGCGGAAAATTTGAACTTCTTCGCGAAATTTGCGAAACGATTTACGAAAAGCGCGAGCGCGTTTTGGTTTTCACTCAATACCGGGAAATTACCGAATACCTTGCCGAATTTTTGAAGGGAATTTTCAAGCGGGACGGATTGGTTTTGCACGGCGGCACGCAAGTCAAAAAACGTACGGAATTTGTCGAAAAATTTAACGGCGAAGAATATATTCCTTTTATGGTTTTGTCGGTTAAGGCGGCGGGCGTGGGATTAAATCTGACCGGAGCAAATCATGTCATACATTTTGATCGTTGGTGGAATCCGGCGGTTGAAAATCAGGCAACCGACAGAGCCTTCAGAATCGGACAGGAAAAAAATGTCTTTGTGCATAAATTTGTTTCACGCGGGACGATTGAGGAGAAAATCAACGAAATTATCGAAAGCAAAAAATCTCTGGCCGAAAACGTTGTCGGTGCCGGAGAAAATTGGATAACGGAACTTGCCGACGACGAAATTATTTCGATGCTGCGTCTGTCCGTTTGAAGGGGTGAAATTTTTATGTCAAGATTTTATGACGATTTTATTTATAAAGCTCCTTCCGTTTCGGAACTCCGCAAAAAAGTCGGCAAAACTTTGTCGAAGGGCAAAGAATACAATCCGGTCATTGTCGAACCGGGCAGTCGAAAAATTTGCAAAAGTTGGTGGGGAGATGCATGGTGTCGAAATTTGGAGAGATATGCGGATTGGTCAAACAGGATCGGGCGCGGAAAAACTTACATCAGGAACGGATCGGTTGTCGATTTGAAAATAACCGACGGCACAATCAACGCGAAAGTTCAGGGAAGCCGCAGCACTCCTTACACCGTAAAAATTACCATTGACCCCCTCCCGGAAAACAAGCGGATTGAAATCCAAAACAAGACCGCCGGAAAAATTCAAAATTTGGAAGCACTTGTCACCGGCAAATTTCCGGACGATTTAAAGGAAATTTTTTTCGGAAAGGACGGACTTTTCCCGGAACCGGAAGAAATTCATTTTAATTGCAGTTGTCCGGATTGGGCAAGTCTTTGCAAACATATAGCCGCCGCACTTTTCGGAACGGGAATCAGACTTGACGAAAATCCGATGATTTTTTTCCGGTTGCGCGGCATTGATTTGGAAAGTTTTATTTCGGCGGCTGTAGCGGATAAAGTTGAGCAAATGATCGAAAATACAAATTCGACAAGTCCGAGAATAATCAAAGGCGACGATTTGACCGAAATTTTCGGAATTGAAACTTGAATGTACTCCCAAAAAAGTTTTACGGAATTATCTCACTTCTTCGCCGAATTTTTTCTTGATTTCCATTTTGTTTGAATACATTCTTTCGTCGGCGGCGGCAAAAACTTCTTCGTAACTTTTTCCGGGTTTCCAAACTCCCATACCGCGCGCAACCGAAATTTTGCAGGGTTCCTCCTTGAAAATCAGAATTTTTTCGGCAAGAGTTTCGTCAAAAATTTGAATCAATTCGTCGCGCCTCTTGTAATCGTTTTCTTCCAAAATTGCAACAAATTCGTCACCGCCGATCCTGAAAATCGAACTTTCCGAAAAAGAATTTTTTATCGTTGCCGCCGCACATTTTATCAATTCGTTGCCGGCCTCATGACCGTAAGTATCGTTGATTTTTTTCAGGAAATTGACATCAAAAACTATTACGGCATAACTCTTGCCGCCCGCGCCGGAAAGTTCTTTAAATTTCCGGGCGTAAGCCGTCGTATTTCCCACTCCCGTCAACTTGTCGCGATAAACATAGATTTCCAATTTTGAAACCATTTCGCGAATACTTTTGACCAAAGTGCCGAGTTCGTTTTTGGATTCTTCCGGCAAATTCACGTCAAGATTTCCGGAGGCAATTTTTTGCGCGGCTTCCGTCAAGGCAACGAGAGGTCTTATTCCTCTTGACGCAAGGTAAATGCTCAAAAACGAAACAAACAGGGCAACAATCAGCATTACGCCGACAATGTGCATCAAAAGATTGTTTCGTTCCCGGTAAATTTCCTTGAGAGGAATTGCAATTCCCGCCCAAATTCCGTTCGTCAAATAAGTTGCCTCTTCACGAAAATCCGGGTTGCGTTTAAATTTTTTTCCCTGCTCAAGATTTTCATGATAAAGCACATGCCCCGTCCTGTCGGTCAAATAAGCGTAACCGCCTTCATAAATGTAAACCTTTTTCATCTGCTTGACCAAATAATCAAAATCTATATCCATGCCGACAACCCCGACAAGATTGCCGTCCTTGTAAAGCGGGCTGACATAGGAAATTACATAATTTTTGACAATCGGATCAACATAGGGTTCAGTCCATGCGGCACTGCGCCGACGAACCGGAATGTAATACCAGCCGACATTTTCTTCATCGTTGGGGCTGTATTTGGAAAGGTCAATCGGCGTACGTCTGAAAAATGCCGGTACCGGATTGTTGACGGTTTTCTTTTCGCGTCCCCAAGAAAAACCGCCCAAAGGTCCGGAAAATTCCGGAGAAAGTCGCATATAAAAAGCCACACTGCCTTCGGTATTTGCAGCGATTGCACGGAAAAGATTTTCGCAATTTCTCAAATATTCTTCCCGCCATTCGGAATCGGTCGTCAGTCTTTCGTAACTGTCCAATTCCGCAAGCGCAAGATCTCTGATGTCGTTTACCGAAACCCTTACGCCCGTAAAAGTTTGTTCCATTTTTTCGCGGCAGATTATGATTTTCTCCTCAATGACCGTTTCCATATCCCGGCCGGTAATTCTGTCCGTTATCACAAAACACACCGCACCCAGTGCAAATGCCGACGCAAAGACCGCGAAAATTTCCAAAATTACAATGTGGGTCATTACGGAATTTTGATAGCGCAACAAAAGACACAGCAGAGCAACCAACGAAATATCCATCATCGTCAGACATTCGGCATTGAATTGCCGCCAAATGTCCGGGTCTTCCAAGCCGTAAATTGTCCCGGAAACGTCAAGCACGACAAACAGGACGAACATCAGCAGATAAAATCCCGCCGCAATTTTCCTGTTCATTTCCATGTTGTCCAGCAAAATTATTTTTTCGTGCTTTAATTTTATATCTTCCGCAAAAGCCGCCGGCGAAGGAGGACGGAACATATAAAAACACAGCAAAATTCCGACAAGAAATTTGACTTCTTCGCTTGCGTTAATTTCCGGTCTGCAAAGGTAAATCGAAAAAATTACCGTTGCAACAAAAATTACGTCAAAAAGTTTTTGGATTTTCGGATTTGAATAAGTTGTTCTTTTCGGTCGGTAAAACGGATAATCTTTCCCCACCAAAAAGAAAAAACTTGTCAACCCCAAAAATATTGAAAAATCAAAGTCATTCAAAAAGCAGGTCAGCACATATTCGACGGAAATTCCGAAATTTCTGTTCAATCCTTCAAGCAAACTCAACATATCATCTTCAGGCGTGGTCATCGTCAAAAAGAGTGAAGTTGTCAAAGTCGTCAAAAAAATTATTCGGACAAATTTCAAAATCGTTTTCGGACTCAACGAAAAAACCGGCCCGACGGGATCGACTTTTATCGAATACCAAAGTCTGTAAGGCATATAAGCGGCAATAAAAGCCCAAAATCCGCAGTTGCAGAAAGTCAAAACGCCATGCCAAATACATTCATACAATCCGCTTTCCGAATAAATTTCCGGCAGTACGAGCCAATCCCGATATTCCGCCCAAAGCGCACCGACAAGACTGCCGAACGCCGCCGACGGTCCCCACATTAACCCCAAAATCGGCGGCAAAAAACACGCCACACCCGAAAGGGAAGTTTCCGGCATTATCAGAACACTTTTTACGACTTCATCGGTAAACCTGTATAAAATTGCCGTCAGGAAAAAATGAAGGATATTCTTTATCAAATTTACACATCCGCCTTTAAAAAATTTTATCTGTATAATTCCTTGCCTATTCTGCAATTAAAAATTTTTACCTGCCTGTTATTTTCTCAAAATTGCCGGAAAAGCGAACATATACAAAACAAAAACCCCCAAGCGGGGATTAAACTTTTCTGAAAGATTCTTGGTTGGTAAAAATTTTAACTTCCGTTCTCTTTAACGATTGTTTAAATCTTGATAAGCCGCATTAAGCATATCTTCAAATCCGTGCATCGGATCATTTTCCATTACCTGCAAATATTTTATTCTGTATTCGTTTGACCAATTTTCCCAAGTTTCCGCATCGGGTCCGAAATACCAAACGCCGTTCCACTGTATAAACGTATGCCATTCGTATTTGTCGAATTGTTTGTTTCTGATGCTGCCTATTTCGTGAAATTGAGCTTTTATGCCGTAATCTGTTTTAACGGCAGAGCCTCTTAAAAGATAATGCTGTGTAAATTCAACCGGAGTTTGGGTCGTATGTGCGAGAATTTCTCGCGGTTGGGATTGTCTTTGTATTTCCGCTTGTCTTTCCGCCTCAAGACGTGCCGCCTCCTCAGCTTTTTGCTTTTCGTTCAAAAGTTCCTGTTTGAAATTTTTGGTGACCTTGAGAAGATTTTGCTTTTCGCCTTCGTCAATCAATCTCAAACTGATATAATCCGCGATCCCGGAATTATTCAGTGCAAATCTCATGACCGCCGTCCGCCCGTTTGAAGAATCGAAAAGATATTCCGTTAAAGTCAATCCGTCATAATTTGACACGGCACAAGTATCTCCGTAAGCCGCAAAAATTTCGTCGATATTTGATCCCTGTCGAATATTTTTTTCCGTCTCAACACTTCCGGTATATGTGACAATCCCGACAACAACGTCATTTTCAAAACTTATTTTCATGTCCGGATATTTCAGATCAAATTTTCCGTTTTCACCCAAAATTTCTTGCGCATTGTTTCCGCAAAGATTTTTTACTTCATAAATTGTGTTTCCGAGTTTGACATTCCCCACCGACAAATCAAAATCTCTTGTAAGTACATGCTCCGCATAAGGACTGACTTTTTGGGAAAGGTCTTTGTAAATGCCTTCGCCGATTAAAGCCCAATCAATACTTTTTACTCTGTCGCCGTAAACGTGAAAAGTCAGAGCGGCAAAATTTTTTCCGCTCTTCGATTTAAACGGATATTGAAAAAGATCGTTGCCCTCATCATCGCCGCTTTCCGTAAAGACACAATCTTTTCCGTAAGCCGCAAAAATTTCGTCAATCGTCGAACCGGAATGAATATTTTTTTCGGTTTTAATTTCCGGGCTGTTTATGTGAGAAGTCAGTCCCAAAATCAAATTGTTGTCATCGACAATAACACTCATGTTGTCGTACACATAATAAGGATATTTTGAGTCCGAGAAATTTTCCATACGATTTTCCTTGCCCTTGATTTTTTGAAGTTGATCCTTACTCATGCAGAGTTTTAAATCTCCGAGCGAAATATCAAATTCATCTTCGTAAGATTTAACGGTTTCCACAGCTGCGGTTTCCGGCGAAATTTTTTCCTCCCCGCCGGATCCGAGCGCAAAAGCAATACCGCCAATCAAAATTACGGCACCGGCAACAACTCCTTTTGCATTTTGTTTAATTGTTTC
>CAJOPK010000043.1 GCA_905236255.1 uncultured Selenomonadaceae bacterium
GACATCGCGCAAAACCATCTGCAGCGAACGGTCGTCCAACATGACGATATCCTCGAAAACGAACATAAGTTTCTTGATCTCTTCCGCAAGTTCCGGATTGTCCACTTCCAAAGATTCGACGATGGCTTTTTCCGTCGTACGATCGACGCGGTTGAGAACATCGACAACCGCCTGAACGCCGCCCGCCGTGGTGAAGTCCTGAGTCATCATTGAGGACAACTTCCTTTCCAAAACGCGCTCGACTTCCCGGATAACGTCCGGAGAAGTTCTGTCCATCATTGCAATTCTTTTTGCAACGTCCGCTTGCGAATCCTGCGGCAGACCGCTCATTATGATTGCCGCCTGATCCGCTTCCAAATATGCCATGACAAGCGCAATCGTCTGCGGGTGTTCGTTTTGAATGAAGTTGAGGAGTTGTGAAGGATCGGTTTTCCGCAAAAAGTCGAACGGGCGAACCTGCAGACTTGTCGTAAGACGATTGAGAATATCCATCGCCTTGTCGGAGCCCAGTGCTTTTTCCAAAACACTTTGCGCATATTCCAAACCGCCGGTGGAAATGTAATCGCGCGCCATCGCCATTTGATAAAATTCGCTTATGACTTCCGCTTTCTGTTCGGCGGTAACCTGTTTATTGTTTGCAATTTCAAGAGTAATGCTTTCAATTTCGTCATCGTCCATATGCTCGAAAAGTTTTGCGGCATATTCGCCGCCCAAAGCTATGAAAAGTATTGCGGCTTTTTCATGGGCGGTCATACTTTTTGACTCGCCGTACATATCTGCCATAAAAATCAACTCCCCCTGTTACATTCTTTTTCCAAAAGTAAAAGCGGAAAGTGTCGGCGGAAGAAAATTTCTTGCCGTCAACCGCTTTCCGCCGAATTTCAAAATCAATCGTCTTCCGCAAGCCAAGTCTTGATAAGCATTGCGACTTCCGCCGGTTTCTCGTCGATAAGTTTGAGAATTGCCTTTTTCTCGTCGCGTTGACGACGTTCGTCCGGAGTAAGACTTTCTTCCGCAAGGCGATCCGCTTCGATGGCCGCCGCGCGCTCTTCTTCTTCCGCACGTCTTTGCGCTTCTTCCGCCGCACGACGTGCCGCAAGGGCATCCGCGCGTTCCTGCTGTTTCTGTCTGCGGTACATGAGGAATCCTCCGAACAAAAGCGATGCCAAAAGTATGAGTGCCGCAATTTCAAGATACAAAATTCTGTCGCGGCGATCTTGTTCCGCCTGTTCTTCGGCAATACGCTTGTCGCGCATTTCCGTACTGAACGGCAACGGCTCGACGGATATCACATCTCCGCGATCTTCATTTATGCCCGCCGCCGAACTTACCGTCCTGAGCAAACTTTCCTGCTGAAGTTCGGTTATTGTATCGTTTACGAGAACCGCGACCGTCAGCCGGCGAATTGATCCCGGCGACGCAATAATCTGCTGATTCTCTTCGTTTATTTCGTAATTTTTGGTGGACTCTTTGCGCTCATATTGCGCATTTGCATTTCTGTCCTCCGAAACGTATCCGGGAATATTTCCCTCAACGCCGGCGGGACCGCCCGGAATTGTCGATTCGCCGTTATAATTTTCGCTGATGTCCTGTTGACTGCGAATTATTCCGGATTCATCGACGACCGGAGTAAAAGTCTGCCTATCCGTCTTTTTTTCGTCAAAATCCAATTCGACGCTGACGCGGACAAATGCGTTTCCGGTGCCGAGCGAATTGTCAAGCATCGTCTGAATGTTGTGCTGAATGTGATCCCGGACGCGCTTTGTCATTTCGATCTGATGAAGTGCCTGAAGATTTAAACGCTGTTCTTTCGCAACTTCGTCGCTGTCGTTTTCGTTCAAAATATTTCCGGCTTCATCGACAATGGTAATATTCTCCGGCAAAAGTCCCTGAATACTGTGACTTACAAGATTTACAATTCCTTTAACCTCCATCGGCGTTAAATTTTCATCCTTCTTCAACATAAGCATGATTGAAGCCGTTGCAGGTTTTTCGTTTTTCTTATAAAGGCTGTCTTCGGGCAAAACAATGTGTACGCGCGCTTTTTGAACAACGTCAAGCTGTTCAATGGTGCGGGTCAATTCGCCCTGAAGTGCCTGCAGATAATTCACTCTGTTTTGAAACTCGGTAACACCGAGTTTGCTGTCGTCAAAGAGTTCAAAGCCCTTATTGCCGCGCGGCAAGCCGTTGGAAGCCAACTCAAGCCGGGTATCGTGAACTTTTGTAGCCGGCACAAAAATCGTCGTGCCGCGCTTGTTTTCGTCGATTGTATATTCGACACCCGATTCTTTCAAGCTGTTTACAACGTCGCCGGCATCTTTCGTTTCCAAATTGGTGTACAGCGGAACCATGTCCGGTTTGCCGCCGTACCAAAAGCTGATACCCAAAAGAGCCGACAGAAGTGCAACGGCGACTCCCGCAAATATCATCTTTTGTCGCCGGCTGTACCTGTTCCACAGCTCAAGATATCGCTCTCTCCAATTCCCCAATTACTCTCAGTCCTTTCGGAACCGCCCGTTAAAATTCATCGTTTGAAGATTAACACACCTCTTAAACTTGCATTCTCATAATTTCCTGATACGCGGAAGTTGCGCGGTTTCTTAATTGAAGGGTAAGTTGAAGCGCGATCTCTGCTTTTTGCGCGGCTACCACAACCTGCGAAATATCTTCTATACGACCCGTTGCCAACGCCGTGTTAAGTGCGTCGGATTCAAGCTGAAGTTCGTTTGTTTCCTTCAATGCGTCGGTTAAAAATTCTCCGAAACTCTTAACCGGCTCATCGACGGGAATTTCATGCAAACGACTGTGCGCGCTCATGCGCACGGGAGTCATTTCCAACGGAGTTATCTCCATTTCTTCACCTTCCGTTCATAAAATTTTCAGGGATTATATCACAAAATCAATAAATGCAAAAATTTTTTTTAACGCCCGATTTCCAATGCCTTCATTGCCATACTTTTTGCCGCGTTTATGGAAGTTGTATTTGCCTCATAAGCGCGGTGTGCGGTTATCATATCAACCATTTCGTTTACGATGTTTACGTTGGGCTTTTCGACGTAACCTTCGGCATTTGCATCCGGATGACCGGGATCGTAGACGAGCGGTCCTTGTGAAGGATCTTCGACGATTGCGGTTGCGCGGACACCTTCGCCGGTGACCTGACGAATACCGACCGCCTTCATCAAAGTTTCTTCAAAACTCATCGGCTGACGTTCACGCGGTTCAAACACGACAAATTTTCTGTGATACGACCCGCCGCGATCCGTGCGCGTCGTATTTGAATTGGCTATGTTGTTTGAAATAACGTCCATTCTGAGACGTTCGGCGGTAAGCCCGGATGCCGCCGCATCAATTCCGAGAAAAAAACTCATGACAAACTCTCCTCAAAATCAGCTCTGACCGCTTGTAATTACGTTGCGCATATTCGTCACATAGTGACCGAGTTGCGTTGCAAGTGCGTTGTAATAAAGTTGATTTTTCGCCATTGTCGCCATCTCAATGTCAATATCGACGTTATTGTCGTCTGTGCGCATGATAGTCGTATGATCTTCCGCGATAACCGGCTCCGCATGATAACCGAAAGGTTTCATCGGCAAATGTTTGTCGTGCGTTCGGGTCATCTGCAAAGTCCCGTCGGAAGGAACGCCGTAAACTTCCAAAGCCAAAAGCTCTTCAAAATTCAAATTGCTCTTGCGATAATTCGGAGTGTTTACGTTTGCGATGTTGTGCGCAATGACTTCCTGTCGCATACTTGCGGCGGTCATTCCGCGAGGCAGGTATTCAAAATTTGGTGAACTCATTATCTGATCAAGCATTCCCGTATCACTCACCTTTCGAGAAGATTGAAAAAAATCCGACCCCGTTCAATCAAAAAATATGCTGTTAGATTTTACAACATAAAGATAAATCCTTCAACCGAAAAAAAAACTTTTTCAACCAATGTCATAATTCTTTCAGGGAAGTGTCGGCAAATTTCTTGCGATTGCGGAATTTTGCACGATCTCCTCAATTCTTTGATCCAAAACAAGTTCCTGTTTGTGCAAACTTGCCGCCGTCGAAAATGCGGCGGAATTGTTTTCGATAAGTCCCCGCCGATAGGATTGCCACGCCCGAATTGTTATGTCGGAAGATTCCCGGCGCAAATTTGCAAGATAAAGCGCGCCGCGCGGAATATTTATCCCGTCCAATTCCGCTTGCCGATTTTCGATCATCGGAATAATGTCCGAATCAATATAAGCGGCAATTCTTGCGCGCCTGTCGTTGTTCATTATTCCGGTCGAAGTCCTTTGCATTACGATAAAAGTATTTTGTTCGCTGCGGAAAACCGAATTGTAACGGGAAAC
>CAJOPK010000044.1 GCA_905236255.1 uncultured Selenomonadaceae bacterium
TTGGGGAACCGACGCATTTAATGCGGTTCACAATGCCGTTGTCTTGGAAGAAGTTGCGTTTATGGCTTTCCATACTCAAATGCTTACTCAAGATCGCGATCCGATGCCGCAGGTTTTGCTTGACAAGCATTTCCTCCGCAAACACGGTCCCAACGCCTATTACGGTCAGGGTTGAGTGAGGTATTGTCATGAAAAAATATTTACTCGGTTTGTACGAAAAATCCATGCCCGGAACTTTGACTTGGGCGGAAAAACTTCAGGCGGCAAAAAATGCCGGCTTCGATTACGTCGAAATGAGCATTGACGAAACCGACGCAAAACTTGCCCGCCTTGACATGACCGACGGCGAAATTGACGAAGTTAAAGCCGCAATGCGTACCGTCGGACTTCCGTTCCGTTCAATTTGTTTGAGCGGTCATCGCAAATATCCTTTCGGCAGCCATGACAAAAAAATTCAAGAGCGCAGCATGGAGATTATGGAGAAGGCGATTAAACTCGCCGCAAAATTGGGTATCCGCACGATTCAGCTTGCCGGCTATGATGTTTATTATGAAGAAGGCGACGAAGGCACACGCGCGGATTTCCTGAAAAATCTCAAAATTGCCACCGAAATGGCGACGGCTGAAGGCGTAATGCTCGGTTTTGAAACCATGGAAACGCCTTTTATGGATAACGTTCAAAAAGCCATGAAATATGTCAAGCTCGTCAATTCGCCTTATCTCGGTGTTTATCCGGATGTCGGGAATATCACCAACGCCGCGCTTTTGTACGGCGACGACGTTTCGGAAGATTTGAAGAGCGGCGAAGGTCATATTTTTGCCGTCCATTTGAAAGAAACCGTTCCCGGAAAATATCGCGAAATTCCTTACGGCACCGGTCACGTCGATTTTGAAAAAGTCATGCAAACTTCATGGGATTTGGGAGTCCGCCGGTATGTCACGGAATTTTGGTATCTTCCGAATACCGATTGGGTTGCGGAACTCAAAAACGCAAATGATTTTATGCGCACACGTTTTGAAAAAATTGCAAAGTAAGAGGGGAGAGCTTTAAATGTTCAAAGTCAGCAAAAAAGTTATCGGCAGTCTTGAAAAATGCTACGCAATGACAACTCTCAAATATCACGGTCACGATCATTTTCTCGTTGCCGCCGAAAAAGTCAACGAATGCAGACTTTTTGACTTCGACGGCAATCAGGAAGAGGTTGTCTGGAAAGAACCGGGCGGCGTTATGACAATGCAGCAGGTTCCCGGCTCCGACGGAATTTTCCTTGCGACCCGCAAATTTTATTCGCCCAACGATTCAAAAAACGCATCGATTGTTATCGTTTCTCCCCGTGCAAAAGACGATTGGGAAGTTCGCACGTTGGTAACTTTGCCTTTCGTTCATCGTTTCGATATTCTTCAGAGCGGCGGCAAAAATTATCTTATCGCCTGCGCGCTGAAATCGGATCACGAATATAAAGAAGATTGGCGTTTTCCGGGCAAAGTTTTCGGCGCGGAACTTCCGGACGATCTTTCAACTTACAGCTTTGATCATCAGCTTGAACTCAAAGTCATTAAAGACGATATGCTCAAAAATCACGGCTATTATCGTCACGTTGACGGCGAAGGTCAGACAAGCAGCATCGTAAGTTGCGACGGCGGCGTTTATCAATTCTTCCCGCCGAAAACTCCGGGCGGCGAATGGACGGTCGAACAGCTTACTTCCGATGCGGCAAGTGACGGACTTCTCCTCGACATCAACAACGACGGCGAAGAAGAACTTTGCACGATTGCGCCTTTCCATGGGGATACGATTAACATTTATCAAAAGAAAGACGGCAAATTTGTACTCGATTACACCTATCCGGAAAAATTGGAATTTCTCCATGCAATTTTCGGCGGCAAAATCTGCGGCAAAAATACTTGGGTTCTCGGTCATCGCAAGGGTGAACGCTATCTGCTCGCTTTTACTTACGAAAACGGAAAATATGTTGCGCAGGAACTTGACAAAGGTTGCGGCGCGGCAAATGTTCTGCACATTGTGAACAACGGCAAAGATTATATCGTTGCGACAAATCGTGAAGTTGACGAAATTGCAATGTATGAACTGACCGAATAAAATTTCGGAAAATTTTAACCGCATATAAAAAATTTATCTCCGACGAAAAAATTTTGTCGGGGATTTTTTTGCAGGGGAATTGAAAAGTTGGCAGAAAAGTACACGGGTATTTCATAAAGTGGGAAATTTCGTAACCGGCACAGCGATTTGATGTTAAACCCCAAAATAAATAAATTTTTAACCAACTTTTCTTTGTCCGGCAACAAAGAAAAGTTACAAAAGAAAATGACGCCATATGCCGCTTGTCCGTAATTTCGGAGTTAAAAATCGGCGTTTATTTATTCGGAAAATTTATGAAACGCCCGTGCTTATATCACCCGATTGAAATCGGGAGTTTTACGGCATACTTTAAATAAATTGACAAGACAAATAAAATTCTGTAAAGTACCGGTTGAACTTATTTTGGGAGGTAAATTTTTTAATGGCAAGAACAAAGAAAAAAGACATTACCGCAGAATTGGGATTGAACGAACAAACTCCGCGCGAAATAGTGGAGGAACTTGACAAGCACATAGTCGGGCAAAACGACGCGAAAAGATCCGTTTCAATCGCCCTCAGAAATCGTTGGCGCAGTCGCAAATTGCCCGACGAAATGCGCGACGATGTCATTCCGAAAAATATTCTCATGATAGGATCGACCGGTGTCGGCAAAACCGAAATTGCCAGACGGCTCGCAAAACTTGTAAAGGCTCCGTTCATAAAAGTTGAGGCGACAAAGTTTACGGAAGTCGGTTATGTCGGGCGCGATGTCGAATCAATAATTCGCGATCTTGTACAAACTTCCGTTCGCATGGTTCGTCAACAGCGCACCGAAGAAGTCAAGGAAAAAGCCGCCGAAAATGCGACCGAAAGACTTTTGGATATTCTTGTGCCGGAGCCGAAAAGATCAACCAATCCTCTCGGAAAACTTTTCGGAAATGCCGAATCCGCAGATGAGCCCAAACAGGTTCCGGCGGAAGGAAAAACTTCCGGGCGCGATTTCGTCAAAAAACGTCTTTTGAGCGGAAAACTTGAAGACGAAGTTATAGAGTTGGAAGTTGCGGATCATGCAAAGCCGATGGTCGGAATGTTCTCCGGCTCCAGCCTTGAAGGCATGGGCGACAATTTGCAGGATATGATCAGCAGCGTAATGCCCAAACGCATGAGAAAGAGAAAAGTTACCGTCGCGGCGGCGCGCAAAATTTTGGAGCAGGAAGAGGCGGAAAAACTTATCGATATGGAAGAAGTCGCCGAAGCCGCCGTCGAACTTGCGGAGCGCAGCGGAATTGTATTTTTGGACGAGATCGACAAGGTTGCGGTCAAAGGCTCAAGTTCCGGGCCGGACGTAAGTCGTGAAGGCGTACAGCGCGATATTTTGCCGATTGTCGAAGGGTCCACGGTAATGACAAAATACGGTCCGGTCAAAACGGATTATATTTTGTTTATTGCGGCGGGTGCCTTCCATACCGCAAAACCTTCCGACCTCATTCCCGAATTGCAGGGACGTTTCCCGATTCGCGTTGAGTTGAAGTCTTTGCGGAAGGAAGATTTTGAAAAGATTTTGACCGAGCCGCAGAACGCGCTTATAAAACAATATCAAGCGTTGCTCGAAACGGAAGGGGTGCAGCTCGTTTTCGAGGACAGCGCGATAAGCCGTATCGCGAGATTGGCCTGTGATGTGAACGACGACACCGAGGATATAGGGGCAAGGCGTTTGCACACGTTGTTGGAAAAATTGATGGAGGATATTTCCTTCAACGCGCCGGACATGAAAGAGGACGAACGAAAAGTGATTATCGACGACAAATATGTGGACGACAAACTTGCCGAAATCGTAAAGAGCAGCGATTTGTCGCAGTTTATCTTATGAGTTTGTCGGGATTTTCCATGCGGCGCTTGGCGGAAGAATTGAGAGCGCGAGCGGTGGGCGCAAGAATAGACCGCGTTTTCATGCCGACCAAATCTTCGTTGGTGTTGGCGCTTAGGCGTCCCGGCGAAAATTTGCTCCTGCATATCTCCATAAATTCCGCCAATCCTGCGGCATATTTCATCGAAAAAAATTTTGAGAATCCCGCCGAACCGCCGGTGTTTTGCATGGTGTTGCGAAAACATTTGGAGGGCGGGCGCATAGGCGACATACGCCAACACGAAGCCGACCGCTTGCTTTTTGCGGATGTCGATACCATCGGCAGCGGCGGGCGCATCGCGAGCAAAACCCTCGTCCTCGAACTTATGGGCAAATACAGCAACGTCGTTTTGGTCGGCGAAGACGGCACGATAATCGAACCGATGAAAAAAATAGGCGAAAACGCCAGCCGCGTTCGCACGGTTTTGCCGGGGGACGTTTATGAATTGCCGCCGTCTTCCGATAAAATCAATCTTTTTTCCGCCGGTGCAGAAAAAGCCGTTGAGAAAATCCGAAATTTGTCCGAAGAAAAAATCGGCAAGGCTTTGATGAATGTTTGCATGGGGTTTGGACCCGATACGGCGAAGGAAGTTTGCTTTTTGGCGGGCGTTGACGGCAATCGGACGGTAGGCGGTTTAACGGAGCAAAATTTTGTCGCCCTTGGCGAAAGCCTGAAAA
>CAJOPK010000045.1 GCA_905236255.1 uncultured Selenomonadaceae bacterium
ATTCTTAATCGGCAACCGCCGTTTGCCGTTCGGCTGAATTTTAATCGTTACAGATACCAATGTCAATATTAGTGACTATATCCCCCGATTGAAATCGGGAATTTTACGGCACAGTTTTGATAAACGAAACAAAATCTCAAAGTTTTTTGAACGGAAATTTTGGGTTGTCAAAATTGTAAAATATCAGTTACACAAAAAACCGGGTGGAAAGCAAAATCTTCCGAATCCCGGTTTTTATTTTTCAAAAATTTTTTCAAAGGATAAGATCGTTTATTTCCTCTTCCGGAATCTTTTTCTCGGTTGCAAGATCATTTTTCAATCTAGCATTTTCGGAAATCAAAGTTTCAATTTCGCCGCGCAACATTTTAAGATCGTCGGACTCGTTCGGAATATATCCGCCGCGAATCCGATCAAGTTCCGCCTTCAATCCTTCACATTCACGGCGGTGACCTTCACATTCGTTTTTCCAACCTTCGCACTCGTTTTTCCAACCGTCGCGTTCTTTTGAAAGTTGTTCATTTTTCTCGCGCAAATTTGAAACTTCGATACGCATTTTTTCCAATTCATCCTCAAGTTCTTTAATGCGCGTGTCCGCATCCGGATTTGTTTTCAATTCAACCGACGCATCGGAATTGACCGGCTCAAAATTGTCGTCATAATGCCGCCAGCCGTCCAAATTTACAAGATCGTTGTAAGTGCCTTCATTCGGACGATCCTGCGCGCCTTCAAAAATTTCTGCGGAATCCTCACTGCCTTTGGGAATTTCATCAGCTTTTATCGAAACAATTTCGCGAATCGACGCACGAATTTTTTCATCTTCATTGAGAAGTTTAAGCAAATATTCCCGTGCGTTTTTTTTATTCAAAGATTCACTCATAATTTTGCCGCCTTTCCGTCAAAAATCATTTTGCCCGTATTTTAACCGCGCCGTCGGCAAGTGTCAAATTGACAATGCCATATATCCGGCGAAAAAAGCAAAATTTCCTATTTCGCAAAATTTATGCTATAATCAAAAAAATTTTATTGCGGGCGGTGGAAAATTTGCCTGAAACCAAGACAAAGAAACAAAAGAAAACAAAAAAAGTTAAGCACCGGAGCGGTCGAAGAATTTTCAGAGGGATATTTTTTCTTCTGATAAGCGGGTTGATTCTCGGCATTATAGTTTACGTTCCGTTTTTTACGTTGAAAGAAATTAAATTGACCGGTGCCTCTTACCTTACGAAAGAGGACATAATGAAAATTGCAAACATTTATCCGGGTGAGCCGCTTTTTGAATTGGAAACGGATCAGGTTGCCGGAAGATTGTCGAACGATTTGCGAATTGAAGAGGTGACCGTCCGCCGGGATCTTCCGAGTGCGCTCGAAGTTACGATAAAAGAGCGCAAGCCGGTCGCCACAATCGTCTGCGATTACGGCTATTTGGATTTGGACAGGAACGGCAAGGTTATCGACAGTTACAAAACTTTAAAGACGATGCAAATTCCGATGATTACCGGCGCAACCGTGCGCGATCTTTATATCGGTGACGACGTTGACGACGAAACGATAAAAAATGTTTTGACGTTTTTGCAAAAACTTGACGAAGCTTCTTTAAACAAACTTTCCGAAATTTCCATAAAGGACGGAAATTATCTTGTGGCTTACACGAATACCGACAAGGCCGTTCAAATTCGTATCGGAAAACTTGAGCGGATTGAAGAAAAGGCACGGCTTACCGAAGATTTTTTGAAGGATCTGGAAAGCAACCCCCATGCGGTCGAATATGTTGATTTCAATTACACCGCGCCTTTTATAAAACTTGCGAAATGATTTGACGGCGGAGGAATTTTATGAAAGTTGTAACGGCTTGCGACTCTTTTAAAGGAAGTCTTTCTTCAATAGAAATCGGGAATATTTGCGCCGATGCGATAAAAAAAATTTGTCCGGATTCCGAAATTAAAATTTTTCCCGTTGCCGACGGCGGGGAAGGCACAGTCGATTCGCTGACTTCCGGGCTTGACGGAAAAATTTTGAATGTCGAAATTACCGGCCCGCTCGGCGAAAAAATTTCAAGTCGTTACGGCTTTATTCCTTCGACAAATACGGCGATAATTGAAACTGCCGATGCGGCGGGG
>CAJOPK010000046.1 GCA_905236255.1 uncultured Selenomonadaceae bacterium
GGGCTTTTGGACAGTCCTTTGAGAATAAGGGCGGCTTGACCGTCAATCTTTTCAAGAATCTTCCGGCTTTAGCCGGGAGAGGTTCAATTTTCGAAAATCGGCGGAAATATCAAAGTAAAAGTCGTGCCTTCGTCGGGGATACTGTCAATTTCGATTTTTATTTCGTGTGCATCGGCAATTCTCTTTGCAATCGAAAGACCCAAGCCGGCGGAAATACTTTCGTCGGCTTTTGTGCGCGACTTGTCCGCCCGGTAAAATCTTTCAAAAATTCTCTCCAAATTTTCCGGAGAAATCCCGATCCCGCTGTCGATAAATTTTATTTGCGTCCGGCCGTCAACATTTAAAATTTCGATCTTTATATTGTCGTCGCTGTATTCAAGCGAATTTGAAATAAATTCCCGGAACATAATTTTCAAATATTCCGGGTCTCCGAAAACTTTTTGCGGCGAATCGATATTCAATTCAATTCGCGGATCGTTGAAAGTTGCGATCAGACCGCGCAAAACTTCCCCAACATCAAATTTGATTTTGTTCAAAACGTGTACGCCCGAATCCGCACGCGCAAGAAAAAGCATACTCTCCACAAGAGTTTGCATATTTTTTGCGGCTTTTTGAATTTCTCCGACCGATTCCTTGAAAAGTTCTTCATCTTCCTTCCCGTACTTTTCAAGCATATCCGCATAACCGCGAATAATCGTAATCGGCGTTCTCAACTCGTGCGAAGCGTCCGCAATAAATCTCTGTTGACTTTTTGAATTTTTTCCCACGCTGTTCATTGTTCCGTTAATTTTCGGCAAATCGGTCGCCGAAACAAAACACCATTCCTTAAAACAAATTTTGTTCTCCGGGATACGAAACATTCCCGAAAAATTTTCGCCGAATGTTTTCGGATTTTACGCTTCACCCGCAGAAAACAAAGCTCGAATTATTTTTTCTTTCAATTTTTCAATTCCCCTGCAAGAAAATCGGAAACGACTTTCAATTTTGATTTTAAATCAGGTATTGTTGTTTCTTTCGTATAAAACTCTCAAGCCGCTCAAGGTCAAAAAGTGATCCACTTTATCTATCGTCTTTGATTCCCTTGCAAGCATTTTTGCAAGTCCGCCGGTCGCAATTACTCCGATATTCGGATTTTCCAATTCTTCCCGGATACGCTTGACAATGGCATCGATTTGCCCGACATAGCCGTAAATTATTCCCGCCTGCATACCTTGAATTGTATTGTGACAAATAATTTTTTTCGGCGGGACAAGTTCTATTCGCGGAAGTTTTGCCGTCGAACTGAAAAGAGATTCCGCACTTGCCATAATTCCCGGCGCAATCACTCCGCCCAAGAAATCGCCGTTTTCCGCAACAACGTCAAAAGTCGTCGCCGTCCCTATGTCAATCACGATTAAAGGTCCGCCGTATTGTTCGTAAGCCCCGACAACATTTACAATCCTGTCCGCCCCGATTGCGCGGGGATTTTCGTAATTCAATTTTATTCCGGTCTTTATTCCCGGTCCGACAATCAGCGGGTGAATTTTAAAATATCGCTCGCACATTTTGGTCATGGGCACAACCAAAGGCGGCACGACCGACGAAATTATAATATCTTTAACGTCGCCGATATTTACGCCCTGATAGCGGAAAAGATCGTTAATCAACATACCGTACTCGTCGCCGGTTTTTTGTGTGTCGGTGGAAACGCGCCAATGTTTCATGAGATTTTTTCCGATATAAGTACCCATGACGATATTGCTGTTCCCGATGTCGATTACCAAAAGCAAAACAAATTCCCCCGTCCGAAAAAATTAAGGTTCAACGCCGGCAAATTGAATGTTGTAAAGTTTCGTGTAAATCCCGTTTAATGCGAGGAGTTCTTTGTGAGTGCCGCTCTCGCAAATTTTCCCCTTGTCTATTACAAAAATTTTGTCTGCGGAAAAAATCGTACTCAGCCGGTGAGCAATTACAAAACTCGTCCTGCCAACCATGAGGTCGTCCAAAGCCGCCTGAACAATTTTTTCGCTCTCGGTATCAAGCGCGCTGGTCGCCTCGTCCAAAATCAAAATCTGCGGATTTTTAAGCATTGCGCGGGCTATTGCCATGCGCTGACGCTGACCGCCGCTCAAATTCAATCCGCGCTCGCCGATCATTGTTTGATAGCCTTCCGGAAGTTCGCGAATGAAAACGTCGGCATTTGCCGCCTTTGCCGCTTTTACGATTTCTTCATCGGTCGCGTCAAGTCTGCCGTAACGAATATTTTCCATGACCGTCGTCCCGAAAAGCAAAGTTTCCTGCGGGACAATTCCTATTTGCTCGCGCAGAGAATTTACCGTTACATCGCGAATGTCAAGCCCGTCAATTTTTATTGACCCGGAATTGACATCATAAAAGCGCGGAATCAAATTTGCAACGGTGGACTTTCCGGCTCCGCTGGGCCCGACGAAAGCTATCATTTGACCGGGCTTGACTTCAATGTTGACGTTTTCAAGCGCATTGTGAGTGCCGTCGTAACTGAAGGTGACATTTTCAATCGAAACGTGACCGCTGACTTTCGGCAAAATTTTTGCGTTCGGTTTATCGTTGACGGTTTCCTCCATGTCAAGAACCGAAAAAATTCTGTCAATCGCGGCAAGAGCCGTCTGCATGCGCCCGTAAATTCTGGAAAGTCGTTTAACCGGATTTGCAAGATTTACGGCGTAAGTCAAGAATGCAACCAATGCGCCGGCGGACATTATTCCGTTTACGACTTCATAACCGCCGAACCAGACGATCGCGGTAACCGCAACCGCCGCCAAAAATTCAACCGTCGGAGTCAAAAGTGCGGTCAAACGAACATTTTTCATCATCGCCTGAAAGTTGAGTTCGTTTTCTTCACGGAATCTTTTAATTTCGTAATCTTCCCGGACAAAGGATTTTACCACCCGGATTGAAGAAATACTTTCCTGTAAAAGTGAAGTAAGATCCGCAAGTCTTTCCTGAATCAGAGTACCCGCCCGCTTGATTTTTTTGCCGAAAATTTTCATGGCATAACCGACAAGAGGAACGGTTATCAAAGTCAACAGAGTCAATTTCCAGTCGAGATAAATCATCATTGCAATGGAACCGACCAAAATTGCGGCTTCGGTAAAAAACTCAATCAAATTATCGACAAGCGCGGATTGGATTGCGGAAACGTCGTTTGTCAAATAACTCATGGTTTCGCCGGTCTGATGTTTGTCGAAATAAGCCATCGGCATACGTTGAAATTTCCTGAACATTACTTCACGCACATCAACGACGACCTTTTGACCGATATAGGAAACAAGATAAGACTGCCAATAATAGAAAAATCCGCGAATCGCAAAGACGACCACGATACTGACCGAAATAAAATTGAGCATTGCCATATCTTTTTCGGCAAGAACCTTGTCGATCATGTCTTTGATAATCCACGGCAAATATAAATTTGCGCCGCTTGCCATGACTATGCAGATTATCGCCAAGCCGAAAAGCCCCAAGTAAGGCTTCATGTACATTAAGAGTCTTTTATAATTTTTCATTTGCCCGCTTGCATCACCTTTCCAATTTTGTAAATCACAAATCCCAAGCATGGATTTTGAAAGTACTTCGACAATCATGTCCGGAGTGCCGTGGATATGACCGCGCCAATTTATTATTTCGATGTTTTCTTTGAGGATTACGGACAAGTCAGGTCTGAATAAATTTTTCTCCTCAAAAATTTTTTGCAAATTTTTTGATTTTAACTTTCGGAAGAAAATCTTTACTCAAAAAATTTCCTTTCGGAAAGTACAAGTTCAAGCGCGTTTAAAACATCGTCAATATTTTTTTCGTCAATGACAAGCGGCGGCTGAAAAGCCATTACATTCCGACCGACTCCGCCCTTGCCGATTATAAATCCGCGATCTTTCAAAATTTCCAAAACTTCGTCAAGTTCTTTGAAGGCGGGTGTTTTGTCCGGGTGAACAAATTCCGCACCGACCATAAGACCCAAGCCGCGAACGTCGCCGATAATCGGATGACGTTTTTTTATTTCCAGCAAACCGGATTTAAGCTGTTCACCGCGATCCTTTGCGTTTTGCATGAGATTTTTTTCGGCAATATAGTCGAGTACCGCAAGCCCGGCGGTTGAAGAAACCGGATTTCCGCCCAAAGTCGATGCGCCGGGTCGGGTATAAGTGTTTGCAATTTTTTCGGTCGAAATAAACGCGCTTATCGGTTGTCCGTTTCCGAGTGCCTTTGCAACGCTCATAATATCCGGAACAATGTCAAAATTTTCGATTGCAAACATTTTTCCCGTTCTTGCAAAACCTGTCTGAACTTCATCAATAATCAAAAGTGTTTCGTATTTATCCAAAATTTCTTTTACGCGCCGGAAATAATTTTTCGGCGGGACGATTATTCCGGCATTTCCCTGAATCGGTTCGGCAATAAGTGCCGCAGGTTTCCCGGAAGTTGCGGTCTGAATGATCGTTTCGATTTTGTTTGCACATTCCAAATCACATTCCGGATATTTTTTGCCGAGCGGACAGCGGTAACAATTCGGATTGGGAGCAAAATTTATTCCGCCGACCGGATTGGGATCCGTCCTCCACATACCTATTCCGGTCAAACTCATTGTCAATTTTGTTCGTCCGTGCAATCCGTTTTGAAGAGCGATAAATTCGGAACGTCCGGTATAAATCGACGCAAGCAAAAGCGCGCCTTCATTGGCTTCCGTGCCGGTCGAACAAAAAAACATTTTCTTCAAATTGCCCGGCGAAACTTCCGCAAGTCTTTCCGCCAAATTTACAAAGTTTTCGGTAAGATAAATATTGCAGACGTGTTGCAAAGTTTTAATCTGCTCAATCATTCTTTCGGTGATGTAAGGGTTACAATGCCCGCAATTTATCACGGAAACTCCGGCATAACAGTCAAGATATTTTTTTCCTTCCGTGTCAAAAAGATATTGCATTTCGCCGCGCACAAATTCCGGCGGATTTGA
>CAJOPK010000047.1 GCA_905236255.1 uncultured Selenomonadaceae bacterium
GGATTTAAAATCGGTATGCCCGGCGGATAAAAAGTTATTTCTTCCGCGCAAATTTCGCCGATCGAATTTTTTAAATCGACAAATTTTGTTTCGGAATAAAAAGCCTCACGCGGGGAAATTTCGGCTGAAACAATTTTGTAAGGCAAAGCCGGCGGCAGTTCAAATTTTGAATCGCCTTTAAATTTCGGCAAAACTTTCAAACAATCGTAAAGTTCCCGAATTGTAAAATCATCGTCGGCATAAGTTATCAGGAAAAGCAAATTTGCCGGATCCGAAAGTTCGCATTGAATAAGCATTCTTTCCCGTAAAATTTTTTCCGCCTCAAATCCGGTCAAGTTTGCGTCGGTAACGTCAACAGTCAATTTTGTCAAATCGAGATCAAAATTCTGCGCGGTATCGAAAGTTTTTAATCCTTTGATCCGGTTAAGTTTCTTCCGGATTTTTTTTGCAAATTCGATCGCGCCGGAAATTTTTTCCGCGCCGGTTTCTTCCATTTGCAGCCGGGCAATATCCAAAGACGCAAGCAACAAATAATTCGGGCTGGTGGTCTGAATCAAACTTGCCGCCCGCCGAATTTTTTCCGGTGAAATTCTTTCCCGGCGAATCATCAACATTGAAGTTTGAGTCAAAGACCCCAAAAGTTTGTGGGTGGATTGGGCCGCCGCATCCGCACCGGAGGACATCGCCGAAGGCGGAAGTTTATCGGAAAATTGCAAATGTGCGCCGTGTGCCTCGTCAACCAAAAGCAACATTCCGGATTTATGCAAAATTTCCGCAAAACTTTTTAAATCCGCCGCCACGCCGTAATAATTCGGAGAAACACAGATTAAAGCCTTTGCATTGGGAAAATTTTTTATCGCCCGGTTTAAAGTTCCGACCGTCAAATTTAAGGGAATTTTTAAATCCGGAGAAAATTCCACCGGCAGAAAAATCGGAACGGCTCCCGCCAAAGTCAATCCGGAAATTACGGATCTGTGAGCATTTCGCGGAACAAATACAAAGTCTCCGGGATTGAGCGTCCCCAAAATCATCGCCTGAATTGCGGAAGTTGTCCCGTTTATCATAAATAAAGCGTCGTCCGCTCCCCAAAGTTTTGCGGCAAGTTCTTCCGCCTCTTTTATGCAGGTTTGCGGGGAATGTAAATCGTCCAATTCTTCCATTAAAGAAACTTCCCGCCTCAATCCTTCCGGCGTTATCAATTCCTTCAAAAATTCGTGTGCGCCCCGTCCCTGTTTATGTCCGGGAGTGTGAAATCCGATTACTCCGTCATCGGAATATTTTTTCATCGCTTCAAAAATTTTACCGGTTTTTTTGTCCAATTTACAGCAATCGCCTTTCAAATTAATTTTCACGGGTTTTCCCTTATTTATTTTATTTGCCGTTTTTTATACCGGCAACAACTCTGCGGTAACCAACAAACTTTCGGCAGTATGAACTCTTTTCCTTCAAAAGTTAAACGGCTTAACCCGTCAATCCGGGAAGAAAAGTTTCAAAGTTTTTTCGTCGGAAGGTTTCCCGAAATATGCGCCGATCAAAAATAAAATCAGTGAACAGGTTATTCCTATGGTAATTTGATGAAGGTTCATAATTTTAAATCCGGCGGCTTGCGTCGCACAGTAAATTATCGTTCCGCCGGTCATTGACAGCATTGCGGCAAGTTTGTTTGATTTTTTCCAGAACAACCCCAAAAGCAAAGTCCAGAAAAACGCCGTTTCAAGTCCGCCGAATGCAAACATATTTATCAGCCAGATTAAACTCGGCGGAGTCAATGCAATCACAAAAACCGTTACGCCTATTACCGCGGTCGTCACCATTGACAAAATTTTCAATCTTACCGGCGAAACTTCGGAATTATTTTTTTGTTTGTAATGCATATAAACATCTTTTACGATTGCACTTGACGCAACAATCAAAAGCCCGGAAATTGTTGAAATTGAGGCGGCAAGAGGACCGATTATCGCAAAACCGATTAAAGATTGAGGCATAACCGTCACAATCGTCGTCGGGATAACGTTATCGACTCCGCCGTAATCCGCCGCCGTTCCCGGCAAAACTCCGTGCGCCAAAATTCCGGTGAAATTTACTCCGATATTCATAAAACCGACAACGATCGTACCGATTAACATTGCATCATGAAGTCCGTGCGTATCCTTGTAACTTATTCCCCTGACAACCGATTGCGGCAAGGCGATTGTACAAATTCCCACCAAAAGCCATTGAGTAAAGTAAATCGTCCAAGGCATATTCCCGAAAGAAAACGGCTCGAACATTTCCGGGTTGTTCGTTTCCAAAGTGTTTATGATTTGCGAAAAACCGCC
>CAJOPK010000048.1 GCA_905236255.1 uncultured Selenomonadaceae bacterium
ACCCAAAATAAAATCAAACATATGTTGACGGAAAGGATAATTCATCGCGGAATCCATTTCATCGCCGCACAGATATTGACGCTGAACACCGTATGCAACTTTGTTGGAGGCATCTTCCCAAACTTCGCCGATCATTACGGCATCGGGATTTGTCTTTTTGAGTTCGGCAAAAAAAGCCTGCGAAAATTCCGCCGGAAGTTCGTCGATAACGTCAAGTCGCCAGCCGCTGATTCCGGCACGCATCCAATGATGAAGAACGCTGTCCGGATTGCGAATTATAAAATCCATGTAAGACGGCGTAGTTTCTCTTACATTCGGCAGGGTGTTGAAATTCCACCAGCTGTCATATTCGTGGGGGAAATTCCGGAAACTGTACCAGTCGAAATAAGGCGATTCTTTTGATTGAAACGCGCCGACGGTTTCATATTTTCCCTGCCGGTTGAAATACTTGCTGTTGCTGCCGGTATGACTGAAAACTCCGTCGATAATGATTCTGATGCCTTTTGAGCGGGCGGTATCTGTAAGATGTTTAAATTCTTCGTTTGTTCCCAAGATCGGATCTATTTTGTGATAATCTCCGGTATCGTAATGATGATTGCTTTCCGATTCAAAAACCGGATTGAAGTAAATTGCGGAAATTCCGAGTTCTTTCAAGTAATCGAGTTTTTTCTCCACGCCGCGCAAATTTCCGCCGTAAAAATCGTAAGCGATAATATCTTTGGTGTCCGGGTCTTTGTAATAGGCGGGATCGTCTTTCCAGCTTGCATGATAAACCGCGCCTTCTTTTTCGATAATTGCGTTGCCGTCGCGATAAAATCTGTCCGGGAAAATCTGATACATAACCGAATGTTTAAACCAATCCGGAGTTTTCGCACCTTTGCGGAAAACGGTAATTTGATAAGCCGGCGGAATGTGATCATAAATTTCACCGACACCGCCGAGCATTTCCGGATTGTTTCCGTAATAGTAAGTGCCGGCGGAAGTAACGATTATGAAGTAGTACCAGACAAGGCAGCCTTTCTCCGGCATTTTGACGGTGAGCGCGTAAAATTTGTCTTTGGAATATTCTTCGTCGCGTGTCGTCAAATTTGTCCACTTTTCGCCGGAGCCTTCCGTCCAGGTGTGAAGCAAAACCTGATTGATCCGATCTTCCGTGCGGATACGGATACCGAGTCGCAGTTGGCTGCCGGTTTCCGCTGCGCCGACGGTCGATCGATAGTAAATGTTTTGAGAATTGTGTTCGACGCAATTTCTGTCAAGCATTGTTACATCTCCTTTAAATCAAAATTTTGCAATTATCTGCGTGTTTCATTTTACAAGCACTTTCGATTTTCCTTCAACCGCTCCAAAATTTTTTCGGTTTCAAAAATTTTCCAAAGTCGCCGCCGCTCCCAAAATTCCGATTGCGGCATGTTCAAAAGTCAAGCCGCCCTGAAGATAAACCGCATAAGGTTCGCGAGCCGGTCCGTCCGCACTCAATTCGATTGATGAACCCTGAACAAAAGTTCCCGCCGCCATTATGACTTGATTTTCGTATCCGGGCATATCCCAAAATTCCGGCGCGGCAAAAGAATCGACCGGCGAATATTTTTGAATCGCCCGGCAAAAAATTTCAAGTTTTTCCGGAGATTTCAATTCGATCGCCTGAATTATGTCGCCGCGAATTTCACCGGGAAGAGGTCGGGTATTGTAACCCAGTTTTTCAAAAATTCCCGCCGCAAAAATTGCACCTTTTATTGCCTGCGCGGTCACATGCGGAGCATTGAAAAGTCCCTGATACAAAAGGCGCGGCGTTCCCAAACTTGCACCGAGTTCATTACCCGTGCCGGGCGCGGTCATTCTGTAAGATGCAAGTTCGACAAGATTTTTTTTGCCGACAATATACCCGCCGGTCGGAGCAAGTCCTCCGCCGATATTTTTTATCAAACTTCCCGCCGCAATATCCGCCCCGACTTCAATCGGTTCCTTCAATTCCACAAATTCCCCGTAACAATTATCGACAAAGACGATACAAGCCGGATTGACCGATTTTACCGCCGCGCAAATTTTTTCAATGTCATCAATCGTCAGAGTCTTTCTCATCGAGTATCCGCGAGATCTTTGTACAAGTGCCAATTTTGTTTTCGGTTTTATGAAATTTTTTATTCCGGTAAAGTCAATTTCGCCGCCGGGCGTATCAAGTTCCCGGTAAGTTATTCCGAATTCTTTCAAAGAGCCGGTTGATTCCCTTTCATATCCGATAACGGTCTGCATTGTGTCATAGGGCGCGCCGGTCAATGAAACCAATTCGTCACCCGGTCGCAAAATCCCGAAAAGAACGGTTGCCAGTGCATGGGTTCCCGATACAAATTGAGTCCTGACCAAAGCCGATTCCGATTTAAAAACTTCCGCAAAAAGTTCGTCAAGTTTTTCCCGCCCCATATCCCCGTAAGCATAGCCGGTGGAAGTTTTGAAATGTGCATCGGAAATTCTCAAATTTCTCATTGCCTTCAAAACTTTCATTGTATTCAATTCCGAAATTTCATCGACCTTCCGAAATTGTTCCTTCAGATTTTCGATAACTTCATCTTTCAATTTAATCAGTTCCGGCGAAATGCCGCCGTCGAAAAATTCTTCATAAAAAATATTTTTGTTCAAAAAGTACACCTTCCGCTGTTTTCCGACCGAATATTGTCGCGTTTTTTACCTCATGACTTCCGGCGCAAAAAAGAATTTCAGCCGAAAAAATTTTCGGGCTTGAAATTCTTTCCCGCTTTTTTAATGATTGGCTTTTTTGTAAATTTCCAAAACGAGATCAAAATTCATCGGCTTGAAAGTTGCAACTTCTTTTGTGCCGTTTGAAGTACACATATTTGCCAAATATTTTAATTCGTCCTCTTTTTGAACCCCTATTCCGAGTTCCGTAAAATTCGTCGGCATGCCGATTTCTTTAAAATATTGTTCGAGTTTGTCAATGAAGGCATTTGCCTTTTCGTCAACCGAGCCTTCGGTCACTCCGAAAATATTTTCGGCAAGCCGGGCAAATCTTTCCGGTTTCGTCGTGTAAACCGTGCGCGCCCACCAAGCCCACATTGTCGTGAGTGATGCGCCGTGAGCGACATCGTAACGCCCGCCGAGTTCGTGACCGAGTTTGTGAGCGGAAAAATCTCTGTCGCGTCCCAATCCGGTAAATCCGGTGTGAGAAACGGAACCGCACCACATAATTTCACTCATCGCGTCGTAATCGTGCGTATCGTTTATGACGATTTTTGATTGATTTATGACATTTTTCATAAGGGATTCCGCAACGAGATCGGTAAATTCGTTGCCCTCAATATTTGAAAAATATCTTTCGAGAGTGTGCATTATTATATCGGAAATTCCGCAAATCAAAGGATATTTCGGAACGGTGTAAGTCATTTCCGGATTCATTATCGCAAAAGCCGGACGGTTGAAAATTCCGGTCAATCCGGCTTTTTTGCCGCTTTCTTCATCGGTCAAAACTGCGGAATCGGAACTTTCACTGCCGGCGGCGGCTATCGTCAATACGACCCCGACAGGCAAAGATTTTTCCACCGGATACTTTTTCTGCCAAAAATCCCAAATGTCAATTCCCGGATTCGCCGCACCGATCGCAACGGCTTTTGCGGTATCAATGACACTGCCGCCGCCGACTGCCAAGATAAAATCAATATTTGCGGCAAGAGCTTCGCGAACGCCTTCACGCGCAAAATTTACGCGGGGATTCGGCTTTACGCCGCCCAAAACCCTGAGCGCGGTAAAACCTCCCGCCATCAAATGCCGTTCTATTTTTGCCAAAAGCCCGCTTTTTACGGCACTGCCGCCGCCGTAAATAATCATGACGTTTTTGCCGCCGTGTTGATGAATTTTTTCGGCAACCTTACTTTCCGCACCTTTACCGAAAATAATTTCGGTCGGGCAATAATATTCAAAACTCTGCATGGTATTTTTTCCTTTCCGAACTTTTCACAACATTACACCAACCGTCGATCAAAGGCTTTTGAGCAAATTGGCCATTTCCATTGCGGAAACCGCCGCATCCGATCCCTTGTTGCCTGCTTTAGTTCCCGCACGTTCAACCGCCTGCTGAATGTTTTCGGTTGTGACGACTCCGAAAATTGTCGGTACTCCCGTCGAAAGACTTACCTGCGCGATCCCCTTTGAAACTTCGTTGCAAACATAATCGTAATGAGTTGTGGAGCCGCGAATAACCGCCCCCAGACAAATTACCGCATCAAATTTTTTGCTTTCCGCCAATTTTTTTGCAACCGTCGGAATTTCAAACGCGCCCGGCACCCAAACAACCGAAATGTCATCATCGGCGGTTTCGTGGCGTTTCAATGTGTCCAATGCCCCGCCCAAAAGTTTGCTTGTGATAAATTCGTTAAAACGTGAAACGACGATTGCAAATTTCAAACCGCGCCCGGTTACAATTCCTTCATAAATGTTCATTTTTCTGCCTCCTCGTCAAGCATGTGATTCATTTTGACTTTTTTGACGGTCAAATATTTTTTGTCAAATTTCGTCGGCGGAA
>CAJOPK010000049.1 GCA_905236255.1 uncultured Selenomonadaceae bacterium
ACTGTGTTCGGGGCTCTTGGCAAGCCCTTTGAGAATAAGGCTATCCTGAAAAGGAGGAAACTTAAACAGCAAACTTTTCAAGAATCTTCCGCCTCTACAGGCGGTGAGAAGTTCAATTTGACGGTCTTGCCTTCTTCCCTTATAATATCGAAGGTTTTAACTGGGGGTGACAAATTGGTTAAATTTTATCACGGAACACACGTCGGGAAAGTTCGCAAAAACAATGAGGACGCTTACGCCGAAATATATCCGGATACTTTTATCGTTGCCGACGGCATGGGCGGCAGGGCGGCGGGTGAAGTTGCAAGCAATATGTTGATTGACACCGTTGCCGAAAATCTTAATCCGAACGGATTGCCTTACGACGAAAAAATTTTGTCCGGCGCGATCTTAAAGGCGAATGAAAAAATCCTCGCCGCCGCCGAACAAAACGAAAATTTAAAGGGCATGGGAACGACCGCGACGATTTTACATTTGACCGATTGGGACGCTTATTACGCGCATGTCGGGGACAGCCGGCTTTATCTTTTGCGCGGCGGAATTTTGCACCGGGTGACGGAAGATCATTCTTATGTTGAAGAACTTGTGAAAAAGGGAGAAATTACTCCGGAAGAAGCACGGGTTCATCCGATGAAAAATATTTTGACTCAGGCGGTCGGGGTTACTCCGGAAATAAAAATCGATGCCGGAAATTTCGGTGTGATGTTTGGAGATGTTTTCTTGTTGTGTACGGACGGATTGACCAATATGGTTGAGGACGGGCAGATTTTGGAAATTTTGAACAAGAGTTTGAGTCCCGCAGATGACCTCATAAAAGCCGCCTTGAATAACGGCGGCAGGGACAATATCACGGTCATTGTTTTGGGAATTGACAGTTAAAAGGCGGTTGAAAAAATGAGTAACGGAATTTTGGGTGACCGCTACGAAATTGAGAGTAAAATCGGAAGCGGCGGAATGGCTGACGTTTACCTTGCTACCGATAAACTTCTTGCGCGTCCGGTTGCCGTAAAAATTTTAAATCAAGCGTATCGTTCCGATGCGGAATTTGTCGAAAAATTTCAGAGGGAGGCAAAGGCGGCGGCGCGTCTTTCCCATTCCAATATCGTCGGAATTTACGATGTCGGCGTGGACGGTGAAGAGCATTACATTGTCATGGAATATGTTCCGGGCGATACTTTGAAAGAAAAAATCAAATCCGAAGGGCCTTTGGATATTTTGACGGCGGTAAACATTGCAAAGGATATTGCCGCCGGTCTTTCACATGCGCACGCAAACAACATTGTTCATTGTGACGTAAAACCGCACAATGTTTTGATGACGGCGGACGGTCACGCGAAAATTGCCGATTTCGGAATTGCCCGCGCAGTCACGGAATCAACCATGACTTACGGCGGAAGTGTCATGGGGTCGGTAAATTATTTTTCGCCTGAACAGGCGCGGGGAATTTCAATTACACCGAAATCCGATGTCTATTCTTTGGGCGTTGTCCTCTATGAAATGATAACAAACCGGTTGCCGTTTATCGGTGAAAATCCGGTTTCCGTCGCGATGAAACACATTGAAGAGGACGTAATTCCTCCGTCGCAATATCGTCCGCAATGCCCGCCGATGCTTGAGGCGGTTATACTCCGGGCGATGGCAAAATCTCCGGAATCACGCCCGTCAAGTTTCGATCTCGTTCAGGAATTGTCCAATGTGGCGGCAACTTTGAGTGTTTCCCGGATGAGCGATCCGGACGCGACTCAAGTTTTGCCGCGTGCGGAAGTTACCGCTCCCCTTCCTCAAAGGCGGGCGGTAAATCAGGGCTTAAATTCTCCCGCATCCGAAAAAAAATCCGATCCGGAGAAAAAGCCTTTTTACAAGTCAAAAATTTTTGTGGCGGGAATGTTTTTCGTGTTGCTTATGGGATTCGGCGCGGGAACTTTTATGTCTTTCGGAAAATTTTGGAGCAGCGAAGAAGTTGTCGTACCGGACGTAAAGGGAAAACAGCTTGCGCTTGCCCGTCAAATTTTGGAGGACGGCAAACTCCGGGTGAACGTGGCGGAAACTTACGATGCCGATGTTGCGCCGGGTCAGGTTGTTTCTCAGGATCCGGAACCGGGCAGAAGCGTAAAAAGCGAAAGACTTGTCACAATTTACGTCAGCAAGGGCGGGGAAGAAATTGAAATGCCGGATTTGAAAGGACTTGCAAAATCCGCCGCGCTTGAACGTATCCAAAAAATCGGCTTGAAAGTCGGGTCGGTTTACGAAAAAGATTCGGACAACGAACCGGGAACAATCCTTTCACATGATCCTGCAAGCGGCTCGAAAATAAATCGCGGGCAAAGTGTTGACTTGGTTGTTTCACGCGGCACGACCAAAAAAGAGCCGGAGAAGACCAAAGTACCCGATGTTCACAATGCAAGCGTTGAGGTTGCACAGGCGGGAATTGAAGGACGCGGCTTGATTGTCGGCTCGATTACTTCGGAAATAAGCACACAGGCGGAAGGCACGGTTGTCAGTCAAAGTCCGGCACCCGATACCGAAGTCGAAGTCGGTTCCGCCGTCAACTTGGTTGTTGCAAAGAGAGAGGCGGCTCCCGTTGAAACTTTTGAAAGTGAACCTTCCGGAAATTCGGCTCCGCCGGAAAGTTCTTCCGAAAGTGAAAGTTTTGAGTCGGGCGGAGAATCGCCGCCGGTACCCACTCGCGAAGGCGCACAAGGCAAACGCAGTTAAAATATTTTCCGGAAATCCCCAAATTCTCAAAGACACCGCTTGACTTTCTCAAAAATTTTGAAAATATTTGTTTGCGTCAATTGCGGTGTTTTTGTTTTCGGCGATACCGGCGCGATCGTTCTTTAATCGGGTGAAAAAAATGTTACAAAATCATGAAATAGATATGTTGCACGGCTCGCTGTGGGATAAAATAGTTTGGTTTACAATTCCTCTCGCATTGACCGGAGTTTTTCAACAGCTTTTAAATGCGGCGGACGTTGCGGTCTTGGGGCAATTCGTCGGGAAAAATGCGATGGCGGCGGTCGGAAACAATACCGCTCTCGTCGGTCTGATTTTGAGTTTGTTCATGGGATTGAGTCTCGGCGCAAATGTCGTAATAGCACAAAATATCGGCGCGGAAAAATTCGACAAAGTTCGGACAACCGTTCACACGGCATTTTTAATGTCATTGATAACGGGAATCGGAATGGTTGCCGTTTCGGAATTGATCGTATCGCCGATATTTTATCTTTTGTCCGTGCCGCCGGAAGTTGAAGAGGCGGCGGAAATTTATTTGAGAATTTTTTTGCCGGGAATTCCCGGAATAATCGTCTACAATTTTGAGGCGGCAATTTTGAGAAGTCGGGGAGATACCCGAACTCCTTTAATCGCCCTGATTTTCGCAAGCACAATGAATATCGCCTTAAATTTGGTGTTTGTTCTGAAATTTGATTGGGGAATCGAAGGAGTTGCGGTTGCCACGGATATTGCCAATACCTGCGCGGCAATAATGCTGTTTGTTGTTCTTTTGAAAACGGACGGATATTTGCGATTGGATTTTTCGGAAATGAAAATCGACCGGGCCGGACTGAAGGAAATAATTTCTATCGGACTTCCGGCCGGAGTTCAGGGAATGGTTTTTTCGCTGTCAAATGTTCTGATTCAATCGGCAATAAATTCTTTGGGACCGAACGTGATGGCGGGGTCTGCGGCGGCTTTTACGATAGAAATAAATATGTTCTGCATAATGAACGCTTTCGGACAGGCGGCAACAACTTTTGTCGGGCAAAATTACGGTGCCGGAAATTTGGCACGCTGCAAAGACGTTACCCGGACGGCAATAAAAATCGGATCGATCGTCATAATTTCTCTGTCGATTTTGATTTTGTATTTTGTTGAAAATTTAATCGGCTTTTACAGTTCGGATCCGGCGGTAATCGAAACGGGAGCAATAAGACTTTGGTTTTTCATGTCCGCCGAAATCGTGAACGTATTCATGGAAGTTTTGGCGGGGAGTTTGCGCGGATACGGATTTTCGACGGCTCCGGCGGTCATAACTTTGATTTTTGCCTGCGGAATAAGAGTTTTTTGGGTTTTCGTAATTTTTGAAATGTATCCGAGTTACAAAGTTTTGATGGCTGTTTATCCCGTGACTTGGATTGTGACGACGATTGTTTTGGTATTTGCTTACAGATTCTACATGAAACATTTAAAAGTTGTTTCGTTGTGAAAATTTTGAATTTCACCCGCAACCGAAAATAAACAACTCCCCGAACGGGGAGTCGTTTATTCTCTCACATATTCCGGGACGGACAAAAATTTTTGTTGCGGATTTTTCGCAAAATTTGCCCGCCAAAATCCCGGAAATTGTCGCCCTCAAACTTTGATCCGTCGCAAGCGAGAACCATGCTCCGACAAGTCCCAAATTTAAATTTTGACGTTCCGTTTTGGTTATCAATGTTGTTTTTTAATTTTTTTGCGGTTGTAATTTTTTTGTCAATCGTTTATACTTTCAAAAAATTTTGACGAAATATATATTGAAGTATTTGATGAGGGAAGTGCTTAAAATCATGAGTAAAAAATTGGTTGCATATTTTTCGGCAAGCGGATCGACCCGCAAACTTGCCGGGAATTTGGCTGAAGTTGCTGGCGCAGACGTTTACGAAATTCGTCCGGAAGTCAAATATACCGGAAAAGATTTGAACTGGAACGATTCAAAATCGCGCAGTTCGGTCGAAATGCAAAATCCCGATTCACGTCCGGCACTTGCGGATAAAAATGCCGCCGTTGACGATTACGATACGATTTTTCTCGGTTTTCCGATCTGGTGGTATGTTGCGCCGCATATCGTAAACACTTTCCTGGAAAGTTACGACTTTTCCGGAAAGACGATTGTTGTTTTTGCGACTTCCGGCGGCAGCGGATTTGGTCAAACATTGGCGAAATTGAAACCTTCCTGCGCCGATTCGGTCAAGTGGATTGAAGGAAAGGTTTTCAGAGGAAGTACCGACAAAAATACTTTGAAAGATTGGATAAACTCTTTGAACTTGTAAAATCCGATTGTTTAAAAATTTGAGCATCAAAAGGAGTTGAGAATCATGCCGATGGATGCGGGAGCGATAGGTATTCGCCCGATAACGCAACAACGTCCGACCGGAGGTACGGACAGCGTTCAAAGGCGCGAAGACGGCAGTTCGTCCGGCGGTTTTAAACCTCAAACAAATGTGGCGTTAAAAACGGCCGTTGACGATATGGCGGGAATTTTGTCAAAAATTTCGGCGCAGGAAAAGTTGGGAATGGAGAAAATGCCCCGGGAAGTCGGCGAGATTGTCAAAAATATTTTGCAACAATCCTTTTCGATGGAGGCGACACTTTCGCAGGGAATAGGCAGCACGATCGAAAGTCAAAGGTTTTCGATGGAGCAGTTGTCGGTTTTTGCGCGTATGCTTTCACAAATCGGCGCACTTGCAGACAAAGGCTTTTCAATGGAATTAAGCGATCAGACACAGGCACTTTTGACAAACTTCAAAAATTTGCTTGTATCGGAAGAAGGCGGCAACGCACTTGAACCGGTCTTGATGTCAAAGGCGGCTTTTGAACTTATCGACTCGAAAAACGCCGAACAACTTCCGCAGGCACTCTATGAAATTTTGGCACAGTTGGCGCAATCTTCTGCCATGCCGATAAATCAACCGGAACCTTCGGAAGGTATGCAATTTTTGAAACAACTCGTTCAATATTTTATGCCGCGCCCGTCATCGGAAGAATCGGCGCAGGGTCAGCCCGGTCAACAGAATCAACCGCAGGCTCAACAACAGCCGCAACAAAATCAATCTCCCACGCAACAATTTTTGAAATCAATGTTTAAACAGTTGGGAGAAAATTTGGCCGGAAAACAATCTCAAAATACACAAAATCAAAGTCCGGCGCAGAATCAAACTTCACAATCTCAAAATTCCGGACAAACTCAAAATCAAAATCCGGCACAAAATCAACAGCAGACTCAACCGCAAAATCAAAATCAATCTCCAATTATGCAACAGATGATGCGCGGTCAAGCCGAAACTCAACAGTCGCAACAACAATCTCAAAATACACAAAATCAAGGTCAAGCGCAAAATCAATCTTCACAATCTCAAAATTCCGGACAAACTCAAAATCAAAGTCCGGCACAAAATCAGTCACAGGCTCAACCGCAAAATCAAAATCAATCGCCGATTATGCAACAAATGATGCGCGGTCAAGTCGAAACTCAACAGCCGCAACAAAATCAACCTCAAAATACACAAAATCAAAATCCGGCGCAAAATCAAACTTCACAACAGCCGCAAAATTCGGGACAGGCACAAAATCAAAGTCAAACTCAAAATTTCGGAACTTCTCAACAAGCCGGACAGTCCGGACAAACTCAGCAAAATTCACAAACTTTGCAGGGACAACAGGTGACTGACGAATTTTTGGCGAAACAGCAGGAAATGAAATCGCAAATGCAACTTGCAAAGACTGCCCTTTTAAAACAGCCGATGCAAAACAATTCGCAGACAATGGACGCGATGAAAAATTTGGCACAACTTTTAATGAAAAATCAAAACATTACGCCGCGCGAAACCGTGATGTTGCAGAATTTTGTCAACAATTCGCAGCAAATGATGTCGGAAGGTGAGGCGCGGCACTTGCAAAATCTTTTGCGTCTGTGTCAGCAAAATGTTCCGGTTACGGTTCAGCAAGCCTCTATTCAGCAAAATTTGCCGGATTTGCCGCGACTTTGGGCTTTCATGCAACTTTGCGATATGGCGGGCTTGACTTCCCGAATGAATGCGCGGGCATTTAAACGCGCCGGAAAAGACGTTGCGGAATTTGCAAATGCCATGCGTCAGGCTATGGGCGGCGAAAATACTACCGTTCAGGGGCAGCGTTCAATGCAGGTGATGATACCGCTTTATCTCGGCGAAAATGAAACCGGTTACCCGACCTATTTGAGTGTTTACGACGAAAACGAACGCGATAAGGAAACCGGTGAAGAGAAAAAGGAAACTTGGGTCAGAATTTGCATTTTGACCGACAATATCGGCGCGGTTGAATTGACTTTCAGAGTTTACGAAGGCAATCAACTTGATATGAGATTTTACTTCTCTCAACGCGAAACTGCCCGCGAATTTCGCAATTATATGGACGATTTGAGGAACTCGCTGAAAGATTCGGAGTTGAAAGTTGCCGATGTAAGAATAGGCAGCGTCGGTGAAAAAATGACAAGTTCGTAAATTCGGAGGGAAATATGGCTGAAGTATCCGTTCTGATTTTGGCTAAAAATGAAGAAAAATTTATAGGGGCTTGTATCGAAAGCGTAAAAAGTTTTGCGTCGGAAGTCGTCGTTATTGACGATATGAGTACCGACAAAACCGCAGAAATTTCCAAAAATCTCGGTGCAAGAGTAATTCAACGTTCACTTGCCGGAGATTGGGGAGCTCAGCAGACTTTTGCCGTCGAACAGGCGAAATGCGATTGGATTTTTTTTATTGATGCCGACGAACGCGCAACTCCGGAACTTTCCGAATTGATAAAAAAAGCTCTCGCCGAAGATGACAAAAGTATTGCCCGACGTTGTGCAAGACTCAGTTATTTTTGGGGACAACCTTTGAAGCACGGCGGATGGTTTCCGGATTATGTCACAAGACTTTTGCCTAAAGAGGGAACTTACGTTACCGGTTTTGTTCATCCGAAAATTCATCACAAATGTGAAGAAAAAGATTTTCCGGAAAGCGCGTATCTGGTGCATTATCCTTACAGGGATTGGAATCATTATTTCAACAAGCTGAATTTTTACACGACTTTGGCGGCAAAAAAAATGTACGATGCCGGCAAACGTGCAAATATTTTCGATATGATTTGTCACCCGTTTTGGGCGGCGTTCAGAATGTATTTTTTGCGCGGCGGATTTTTGGACGGAAGAATCGGCTTCATACTCTCCGGTTTTCACTATTTCTATACAATGGCAAAATATGTGAAGTTGTATTATATCGACAAGGAAAATGTTCACGTCACGGAGGAAGAGAAAAATGTTTAAAAATATTTTGGTCAATGCGCTCGTAAATTTGGGCGATGTTATTTTGACGACCTCCGCGCTCGATTTAATCAAGAAAAATTTCCCGGAAACAAAAATTACAATGCTCGTCAAGCCGGTGGTCAAAGATGCGGTTATCGACAATCCGGTTGTTGACGACGTTATAATTTTTGATTACAAGTCAAAACAAAATTCTTTGGGACAAATGCGAAAAATTATTTCGGAGATTCACCGCCGGAATTTTGATCTTTCAATTTCTTTTGACAGAAAACTTCGTCCGGCACTTCTGGCACTTTTGGCGGGGATTCCGCGCAGAGTGGGGCCTTCAAAAGTTTTTGACGACAACAAAAGCCGGGTTACTTTGCTTTATACCGACGTTATCGAAATTACACACGATCTCGACAAAACTCTGCAGGCTCAAACTTATCAGACGATTGTCCGAAAATTTTTTAAAATCGAAGGGGAAGGTAAGCCGCATTTCCCGGAAAAAAATTCACCCGTCGCCGAAAAACTTTTAAATTCTCTTCCGCCGGCGAAATTGAAAATTGCTCTTTGTGTCAAGGGAACTTTTCCGCTTAAAACCTGGTCGAAAGAATATTTTGCCGAAACCGTTCAAAAAATCCGGCAAAAATACGATGCCGCTTTTTTCGTGGTCGGTGCGCCCAATGACAGGGAATATGCAGATGAAGTTATAAATGAAACAGGCGGGGAAGTTGCGAATTTTTGCGGGGAAACTTCACTGACGGATTTGGCGGAAATTTTCCGGAAGTCCGATTTGCTTGTGACGGTCGATACCGGCGCGACGCATATTGCCGCAACGACCGGAATAAAAATGATTACGATGTACGGCTGCACAAGTCCGGACAGATGGCACCCGATAAACGACAACGCCGTTGTTTTGACAAGCCGGGAAAATTGCTGTCCCTGTACCGTTAAGGTTGAGGATTGTCCTTCATATCCGCGCCCGAATTGCCTTTACAATGTCAAGCCGGCTGAAGTTTTGAAAGCCGTCGATAAAATTTTGGAGATGAATCGATGAATATTTGCTTGCTTATCAGAGATTTTGCCTCCGGTGAAGAGGTTGACAAGAACGGCGTTCCGATTAAAAGCGGTGCCGAATTTCACGCCGAAAATCATGCAAAACAACTTATGAAACTCGGTCACAATGTCACGATTATGGCAAAGAAAAGAATTTTTTCCACAGCCGGAAGGGAAAATCTTGACGGTATCGACCTTGTAAGACTTCACGCGCCTTTTCGCTGGCTTGAAATTTTTTTGCGACTTTTGACCACTCACCGAAATATTGACGCTTTTTATATTTTGGGTACTCCTCAATTTGCGGTATGGGCGATTCTGTTTGCAAAATTTTTCGGTAAACCTTCGACTTTCGTTTTGACAAACGTAATGGAAATTTTCTCTTCGGAAAAGAATTGGCGAAACAAAATTTTTTCAATGTGTACGAATTACATTGCAATATCGACGCGCCTGAAAAAAGGATTGATCGAAGAAGGAAAAATTTCGCCGGAAAAAATAACGGTATTGCCTCAAGGAATTTCGACGAAAAGATTTTCGCCGCCCGACGAAAAATTGCGCCTGCAACTCCGAAAAAATCTTGACATTTCGCCGGACGCAAAAGTTTTATTGTTTTGTGCAAGAGTTGTTATAAACAAAGGCGTTGACACCTTGCAGACCGTTTGGAAAATTTTGCACGAAAAATTTCCGGAGGCGGTACTTGTTGTCGTCGGCGGCGGTACGACCGATTTAATCGAAGATTTGAAAAAACTTTCGGCAAAGCTCGGAAACTCGATTAAAGTTATCGGTGAAGTCAAAGAGCCGGAAAATTTTTACAGACTTGCCGACGTTTATATTTTTCCGTCGCGTTACGAAGGACTTCCCACTTCACTGATTGAGGCGATGTCATGCGGTTTGCCGGCGGTAGTTTCCGATATAGGCGGCTGTGAAGATTTGATTTTTGACGATGTGAGCGGTTGGCGGGTTGATGCGGAAGATGCGAAAGGCTTTGCCGAAAAAATCGAAGTGCTTTTCAATGATGACGATCTCCGAAAAAAATTCGCCGACAATGCCGCAAAATTTATTCACGAAACTTGCGATTATTCGACGGTTATTCCAAAATTGGCAAATATAATTTCGTCAAAATGAGTGATTTTTATGGATAAGGACGACAAAATTTTTAAAGCGAATTTCGGCGGTGATGCGCTTGAACTTTGCGGAACGGCGACTGAAGCGGATTTTCTGCCGGCGGCAAACAATTCTTTTTTCGACGGAAGTTTTTTCGGTGTTCGGGCGGTTTTTGTGATTACTTATTTTGACGACCTGATTTATCTCGGCGGGAATACTCTTTTGACTCTTGCCGAAAAAAAAGCGGAAATTTTTGTCATCTGTGCAAATTTACCGACCGAAGAACAAAAGAAAGAACTTTTTGCCGCGCTTAAAATTTTAAACGTAACTCCGGACAAAATCATTTTCGGCAATTTCAAAAAAAATCCGGAGCGTTTCCGGGAAGATTTGAAAAAACTTCTTGTCGAACTTGATTCAAATATCGTCTTTTATCCCGCCTTTGATGATGAGCCGGATTATAAAAATTTGTCGGTCGCGATTGACGAAATTTTTGGCGAAATTTTCCGGGAAACCGATTACCGCCCGGAGATTTACAAGAAATTTATTGCGGCAACCGGATTTAAATCTCCGCCGGATTTTTACGATTTAAATTTGCTTTCCACAAAAAAACCTTCTCCGGAAGTTTGCAAAATAATTGACAAAGCCGAATACGAATGGGAAGATCGGGTGCGTTTTCCGGTTCATGCAACCGGCAGAGATCCGATTTTAAAAAACTCAAAACTTGCCGAAATTGCCTTAAAATTTTCTTCGATTCGCAAAAATAAAAATTACCTGCGCGCCTTTAATGCCGACGAAAATTTTTTTGAAAGACGGACGGACAATCAAATTTTTTCGGCAAAGATTTCGGCGACTTCCGGGGATGTCAAAGGGCTGAAAAATTTTAAAATCGTCGATGATTCCGAGAAAAAATTTTTGTGGCAGCCGGACGAAAAAGATCCCGAAAAAACTTTGACCGTCGAATGGGAAGAACCGGTACAAATTTCTCAAATAAGAGTTTACGGAAATTTTGAGGACGAAGAATCGGCAAGTATTTCGTTGAAGTTAAATCTTTCCGGAAGCAACAAAGTCGTAGCGGAAAACGACAGAGTTTTTTTGATAAGGGATTGTTCTGCGGATTTTACACTTCGACCTTTCGGAAAAGTTTTCTCTTCGGATTTTGAAAAGATGACCGTAACCGGTTTGGAAATCCGTGTAAAAAGTTGCGGAAAAAATTTCGGCATTTCACAAATTGACGTTTTTAAAAATCTTGAGAGGGTAAGAAAAATTCCGCCGTTCATAAAGCTGACGGCGAAAGATGAGTTTTTCTATTATTACAATCTGCCGTCCGAAATTAAATCTTTGCTAATCGGCGTATATAGTTTTCATGTTGACGAACCGATCAAAATTACCGCAAAGTCTGAAGATGAAGTTATCTTAAACGAAGTCATTTACTCTTACGAAAAAGTAACCTTAAATTTCGGAAACAAAGAGGAAATTTTTATTTCGGCAGAAGTTGTCGGCAATCCCGGAATTTATGATGAGGCTGTAATAAGACGTGTCGGTATTCCGGCACAAATTCAATTTAAAGCAAGGGAATTTATGGATCGCTTGAGAAGTTGAGCGATCGAAAATTTTGGGGAGGAATGTAAAATGAAAGTTATTCACACGGACAAGGCACCGGCGGCGGTCGGTCCTTACAGTCAGGCGATTGAAGTTGCCGGTACTCTTTACACTTCCGGACAGATTGCAATAAATCCGGCAGCGGGAAAAATTACGGCATCGGATATTGCCGGGCAGGCGGAACAATGTTGCAAAAATTTGGGAGAAGTTTTGCAAGAGGCCGGATTTAATTTTGAAAATGTCGTAAAGACCACCTGCTTTTTGGCGGATATTGCCGACTTCAAAACTTTCAACGCCGTTTACGAAAAATATTTTGTGAGCAAGCCGGCGCGCAGTTGCGTTGCGGTCAAGGATTTGCCGGCGGGCGCGCTTTGTGAAATTGAATTGATTGCAAGCAAAAATTGAAGGAGCATTTTAAGATGAGATTGAAAAAAATTTTTACGGCAACATTTTTGATCGGAATTGCGGGAGTTGCGGGAATTTCCGGAACGGGTGAGGCGGCGATAAATAAATCGGCAATTCACTTTGATGCGGAAACAAGAAAATCGGATCCGGAATTTACCGAACGCTTTAATTATTTTTCGGTCGAAGAAGTTCCTTCGCTCGGAAAATTGGACAATCGCACGCGGTACATATCGATTTTGTCCGCGCTTTTGGGTTGCGGCGGTGTCGAAGAATTTAAAAGCGTTTTGGCGGTCGCACTTGATGACGGATTGTCACCGGTTGAGGCAAAGGAAATTGTCTATCAGGCAACGGCTTACCTCGGTATCGGAAAGACCAAACCTTTTTTGACGGCATCAAATGAAGTCATGAAATTAAAGGGAATAAAATTGCCGATTGAAGGTCAATCGACCACGGATCTCAAAAATCGTCGTGAGGCCGGGACGGCAAAGCAGGTTGAGTTGTTCGGTGACGGAATGAAAGATTTTTGGTCGAAAAGTGACATAAATTATATGTTGGCGGCAAATTGTTTCGGGGATTATTACACGCGCAACGGTCTTTCAAACAAGGATCGCGAATTGATAACATTTTGTTTCATAGCCGCGCTCGGCGGCTGTGAACCTCAGCTTACCGCCCATACCTCCGCAAATTTCAAACAGGGAAACGATGCAAAATTTTTGACGAACGTTGTAACCGAAATTCAGCCTTACATAGGTTATCCGCGCAGTCTTAATGCGCTTGCCGTCGTCAAAAAAGTTTCCGAAAACTGATAACATATTTAAAATTTTGAATGAAAATTTTATCGGCGGTTGGTGAACGGTAAATTCCGACCGCCGTTTTGCTTATGTTTTTCAAACAAAAAATTTCTTCCGTTTAAGGAAGAAATTTCGTTATTTTTCAAAGTGGTGGGCAGGGATGGATTCGAACCATCGTAGCAAATGCAACGGATTTACAGTCCGCCCCCTTTAGCCGCTCGGGCACCTACCC